>NZ_LQIH01000064.1:0-212622 GCF_001499835.1 Mycolicibacterium novocastrense | reverse complement strand
TCGGAGGAGGGGGCGGCTCATGGTGACGCTGCTACTGACGATTGCACTGGTGTTGGCGGTGCTGGCGTTCATCGTCTTCGTGGTCGGCTACAACAAGCTGCGATCGGCCGACGTCCGCGTCGCCGAGGCGCTCAGCGGTATCGACGTCGAGCTCACGCGCCGCGCATCGCTGATCCCCAGCCTGGTGCACACCGTGCAGACCTTCGCCGCACACGAGAAGGGCATCCTCGACCACGTCACCAACGCACGCGCCGCGTTGACCTCGGCCACCACCGGCACATCGGTGGCACAACGAAGCGCCGCCGAGAAGCAGCTCGACACCGCGCTGGCCCCGCTGTTGGCGCTCGGCCAGAACTACCCGCAGCTGAACTCGTCGAACAACTTCCTCAATCTGCAGGAGAACCTCACCGACAGCGAGAACAAGCTCGCGTTCGCGCGCCAGTACTACAACGACTCCGTCGCGACCCTGAACCGGTTGATCACCACCATCCCTTGGATGTTCGTCGCACCGATGACCGGAGTGTCCGAACGCGAGTACTACCAGACCCCGCGCTGAGCACCCGGACGCCGTCACCGCCGCCGTCTCTAGACTGACGCGGTGCGCATCGTCTTCGCCGGCACCCCGGAACCCGCCCTGCCGCCGCTGCGCCGTCTCATCGAATCACCACGCCACGACGTCGTCGCCGTGCTGACCCGCCCCGATGCGGCATCGGGGCGGCGCGGCAAGCCCTCACCGTCGCCGGTCGCGCGGTTGGCGCTCGAACACGACATCCCGGTGCTGCGGCCGTCGAAGCCGAACTCCGAGGAGTTCATCGCCGAACTGACGGAGCTGGCACCGGAATGCTGCGCGGTGGTCGCCTACGGCGCGCTGCTCAGCGAGCGACTGCTGGCCGTACCCGAACACGGCTGGGTGAACCTGCACTTCTCGGTGCTGCCCGCCTGGCGCGGAGCCGCGCCGGTACAGGCGGCGATCGCCGCGGGCGACACCGTGACCGGCGCGACGACATTCCTCATCGAACCCGCCCTGGACTCCGGTCCCGTCTACGGCGTCGTCACCGAAACCATCCGGCCGACGGATACCGCCGGTGATCTCCTTGAGCGACTGTCCATTTCGGGTGCCGAGCTGCTCGAGCGCACGCTCGACGGGATCGCCGACGGCACGTTGACGGCGGTACCGCAGCCATCGGAGGGAGTGACGATCGCCCCCAAGATCACCGTCGACGAGGCTCGCGTGCGCTGGGATCTGCCCGCCCATGTCGTCGAACGGCGGATCCGCGCCGTCACACCGAATCCCGGCGCCTGGACGATGATCGGCGACCTTCGCGTCAAAGTCGGTCCGGTCACCATCGACGGGGCGTCAGAAGCCCTGGCGCCCGGCGCGATCCGCGTCAGCCGCGACGGCGTGCGCATCGGCACCGCCTCGGACCCGGTGCTGCTCGGGCTGATCCAGCCACCGGGCAAGAAGCTCATGAACGCGGCCGACTGGGCCCGCGGCGCCCGCCTCGACGACTCGGCACGAGCCGAATGACCAAGCCCCGCAGGAACCGTCCGCAACGACGCAAGCCCCTGGACCCGGCTCGTCGCGTCGCATTCGACGTGTTGCGCGCCGTCTCGGAACAGGACGCCTACGCCAACCTCGCCCTGCCGGCGTTATTGCGGGAACGCGGCATCAGCGGCCGAGACGCCGCCTTCGCCACCGAACTGGCATACGGCGCCTGCCGTACCAGGGGGCTGTTGGACGCGGTCATCGGTCGCGCCGCGGGCCGCCCCACCGACAAGATCGACCCGGTCCTGCTCGACCTGCTGCGGTTAGGCGCCTATCAGCTGCTGCGCACCCGGGTGGAACAACACGCCGCGGTGTCCACCACCGTCGAGCAGGCAGGTATCGAGTTCGATTCGGCCCGTGCGGGTTTCGTCAACGGAGTGCTGCGCACGATCGCCTCCCGCGACGAGCAGTCCTGGGTCGCGGAACTGGCCCCCGACGCGGTGACCGACCCCGTCGGTCATTCGGCGTTCGTGCACGCGCACCCGCGGTGGATCGCGCAGTCCTTCGCCGATGCGCTGGGCGCCGACGCCGGTGAGCTCGACGCGTTGCTCGCCAGCGACGACGCCCGGCCCGCCGTGCACCTGGCCGTCCGCCCCGGCGCGTTGACCGCGCAGGAGCTGGCCGAGCAGGCCGACGGCACGGTGGGGCGGTATTCGCCGTACGCGGTGTACCTCACCGGCGGTGACCCCGGCCGGTTGCAAGCGGTGCGCGACGGCGCCGCGCTGGTGCAGGACGAGGGCAGCCAACTCGTCGCGCGGGCGCTGGCCCTGGCCGGGATCGACGGCGCCGACGGCGGACGCTGGCTGGACCTGTGCTCGGGCCCCGGCGGGAAGACCGCCATGCTGGCCGCGCTGGCCCCCGACGGCGCCCGCGTCACCGCGGTGGAGCCCGCGCCCGCGCGCGCCGATCTCGTCGAACACAACACCCGCGGCCTGCCCGTGGACGTGCTGCGCGTCGACGGACGCGACCCCGGTGTGGAACCCGGCTTCGATCGGGTGCTCGTCGACGCCCCCTGCACCGGCCTGGGCGCGCTGCGGCGCCGGCCCGAGGCACGGTGGCGGCGCAGGCCCGCCGATGTGCCGCCGCTGGCGAAACTGCAACGGGAACTTCTGGCGTCGGCGATCCGGCTGACGCGTCCGGGCGGCGTGGTGCTCTACGCCACCTGTTCGCCGCACCTGGCCGAGACCGTGGGCGTCGTTTCCGACGCGTTGCGCCGACACCCCGTGACGGCGCTGGACACCCGGCCGCTGTTCGCGCCCGCGGACAACCTCGGCGCTGGGACGCACGTGCAGTTGTGGCCGCACCGCCACGGCACCGATGCGATGTTCGCCGCGGCGCTCAAAGTAGGGTAGGCCCATGGCAGGACCCCTGATCGCGCCGTCGATCCTGGCCGCCGACTTCGCCAGGCTCGCCGACGAAGCCGAGGCCGTGCGCGGTGCCGACTGGCTGCACGTCGACGTGATGGACAACCACTTCGTCCCGAACCTGACCATCGGTCAGCCGGTTGTCGAGTCGCTGCTGAAGGTGACCGACATCCCGATGGACTGCCACCTGATGATCGAGAACCCCGATCGGTGGGCACCGCCGTACGCCGAAGCGGGCGCCTACAACGTCACGTTCCACGCCGAGGCCACCGACAACCCGGTCGGCGTCGCTCGAGACATCCGGGCCGCGGGCGCCAAGGCGGGGCTCTCGGTCAAGCCCGGAACCCCGCTGGAGCCGTACCTGGAGATCCTGCCGGAGTTCGACACGCTGCTGATCATGTCGGTGGAGCCGGGATTCGGCGGGCAGAAGTTCATCCCCGAAGTGCTGGTGAAGGTCGGTACGGCCCGGCGGCTGGTGGACGCGGGCGAGTTGACGATCGTCGTCGAGATCGACGGCGGCATCAACGCCGACACCATCGAGCAGGCGGCCGAGGCGGGGGTCGACTGCTTCGTCGCGGGTTCGGCGGTGTACAGCGCAGAGGATCCCGCCGCGGCGGTGGAGTCGTTGCGCAGGCAGGCCGCAGCCGCCTCCAAGCATCTGCGGGCATGAACCTCGAAGCCGCGATGCGGCTGGCGGTCCAGCAGGCCGAGAAGGTCAAGGGTACGACCTACCCCAATCCGCCGGTCGGAGCGGTCATTCTGGATCGTGACGGCGAGGTGGCCGGTGTGGGTGCGACCGAACCTCCCGGCGGCCCGCACGCCGAAGTGGTCGCCCTGCGAAGGGCCGGCGAGCGCGCCGCGGGAGGCACCGCCGTCGTGGCGCTCGAGCCGTGCAACCACCACGGCCGCACACCGCCATGCGTCGATGCACTTGTCGCCGCGGGTGTTTCGGCGGTCGCGTACGCGGTCGCCGACCCGAATCCGATCGCGGCGGGTGGAGCAGCGCGCCTGGCCGAGGAGGGGATGGCCGTGACCGCGGGCGTGCTCGCCGACGCGGTGGCCGGCGGCCCGCTGCGCGAGTGGTTGCACAAACAGCGCACCGGATTACCGCATGTCACATGGAAGTTCGCGACCAGCGTGGACGGTCGCAGCGCGGCGGCGGACGGCAGCAGCCAGTGGATCACCAGCGAAGCCGCCCGTGCCGACGTGCACCGCAGGCGTGCCGTCGCCGACGCGATCGTGGTCGGGACCGGTACCGTCTTCGTCGACGATCCGGCGCTGACGGCGCGACTGCCCGACGGAACCCTCGCCGACCGTCAGCCCCTGCGGGTTGTCGTCGGGGAACGTGAGATCTCGCACGAGGCAAGGGTTCTCAACGACGACTCACGCACGATGGTGATCCGCACCCGCGATCCCCACGAAGTGGTCAAGGCGCTGTCCGATCGGACCGACGTGCTGCTGGAGGGTGGCCCCACGCTGGCCGGGGCGTTCTTACGCGCCGGCGTCATCAACCGGATCCTGGCCTACGTCGCGCCGATCCTTCTCGGTGGCCCGATCACGGCGGTGGACGACGTCGGTGTGCTGAGCATCGCGCACGCCCAGCGGTGGCGCTTCGACAGGATCGAGCCCATCGGCCCCGACGTGCTGCTGAGCCTCATTCCGGGGTAGCCGGATCCTCGCCGCTCAGCGGGCTCTTGTCTGATTCGCCGCTCAGCGGGCCCTCGTCTGAATCGCCGCTCAGCGGGCCCTCGTCTGAATCGCCGCTCAGCGGGCTCTCGTCTGATTCGCCGCTCAGCGGGCGGTGCTCGATCAGGTCCCGCACTCCCGCCATCCCCAGCCGCTCCCGAAATGCCTGGACCGTGTACCCCACGACGGTCGCATCGGTGCGCGCCTTGGCCGTCGCCGACCGGGGCAGGTGGAACAGCGGTCCGATCTCACCGAAGTAGTCGCCCTCAACCGCCAGCTTCAACAATTCCTCACCGCCACCGGACAGTTCGCGCATGATCTCGATCTCGCCCCGGTCCACGATGTAGATCAAGTCACCCATGGTGCCCTGCTCGAACAACACCTCACCGGCTTCCAGTTCCACGGTCTCCGGCGGACGGTCGGCGGAGGCGAAGTTCGGCACCATCTCGACCACCCGATCCGCCAGCGGCAGGATCCGGCTGTCATGTGTCGCGACCACCACCATCCTGGTGCCGGAGGCCAGCTCGCGAATCAGCTTCAGCACCTCTTCGACCTGGATGAAATCCAGATGCGCTGTGGGCTCGTCGGCCAGAATCAGCGGTGGATCGAGCGCGATCGCCCGGGCCACCGCCACGCGCTGCTGCTGCCCGCCGCTGAGGTCACCTGGCCGGTGGTCGAGACGGTCCTGCAGACCTACCCGCCCCAGCAGCTGTTCGGCCCGCTTCCGGGAAGCCCGGCGCGACATGCCGTTTGCGCGCAGCGGCACCATCACGTTCTCGACCGCGGTGAGGCTGGGGACCAGATTGAAGGCCTGGAACACAAATCCCACCGTCTCGCGGCGGTATTTCGCGAGCTCATTTTCGCCGAGCGCGGTCACCTCGACATCACCGAATTTGATGGTGCCAGAGGTGGGTTGCAGGATCCCGCCGAGGCACGACAACAGCGTTGTCTTCCCGCATCCGCTGGGGCCCATCAAAATCACCAGCGAGCCCGCGGCGACATCGAGGTTCAAGCCGTCGATCGGGCGCACGGTGTGCCCGCCGCTGGTGTATTCGACGACGAGATTCTGGATCGACAGATCGCCCATCGGCTCAGGGCCCCCCGAAGGCCAGCGCGGGATCGACTGACACCGCGCGACGTAACCCCGCCGCGCTGGCGATCAGGCCGATCACCACCGCGACCACCGGTAGCGCCACGAAGGCTTCTGTGGGCACGATCACCTGCATCGGGAACAGCGGTCCGAGCAACAGCGACAGTCCGGCGCCGACCAACGCGGCCAACAGCGCCACGATCACCGCCTGCAGCGCGAGTCCGGCCATCACCGAACGGGTAGGCACCCCAATCGCCTTGAACACCGCGAAGTCTCGCAGCCGTTCCAGCGCAGACAGGTAGACCACCGAACCCACGATCAGCGCCGCCACGATCCATAGCAGGACCGCGACGATGGTGATCGAGTTGACGGCCACCTTCAACGGGCGCAGCAGGTCCTCGATCGCTCCGTCGCGGTCGACCGTTCGATAACCGTTCGGCACCTGCTCGAGCGAACCGCGGACGCCGATGGAGGCGACCAGTCGTTCCCCGCCATACACCAACTGCTGGGCGCCCTCTGTGGTGAGAAACACATTGGGCAGGTTGGCCAATGCGGTCGAGTTCTCCACCAAGCCGACGATGCGCAACCTCTGCGAAGCGATCTCGACCTCGTCACCGACCCCGCGACCCAACGTCGTCGACACCGCGACCTCGTCGGGTTCCGTGGGGGCGCGCCCTTCGACGACCTCCGGCATCCCCGGTCCGCGTTCGGGCGCACCGAAGATGTCGACGTTGCGCGTATCCCCGTCCAAAGTCGCGGTGCCGCCGGCGTAGGCGAGGGGAGCGGCGGCGTCGACGCCGGGAGCCGCGGCGATACGACGCAATTCCACGGGCGCGAACGGAGTGGCGCCGACGAACGGGCCCGATGCGCCCGCCTTCACGACGAACTGGTCGACGCCCAGACTGTCGACGGTGCGCCTGGCCTCGGTCTGGAAACCGTTGGCCAAACCCGTGAGAACCAGCGTCATTCCGAAGATGATCGCCGTGGACAGCACTGCGATGACGAAACGCCGTCTTCGCCACTGCATGTCGCGCAGCGCGGCGATGAGCATGTCGGCGACGTTACCCCGGCTACCGCCGTCGGCGTAGCGGGTTTCGGCTACTTCGCGAAAGCGCTGACCAACGTGTTGCAGAAGGCGGGCAGGTCATCAGGCTTGCGGCTGGACACCAAAGTGTTTGGCCCACGCGAGCATTCGACGACCTCGTCATCCACCCAATTGGCTCCCGCGTTGACCAGGTCGGTCTTCACGCTCGGCCACGACGTCAGGGTGCGGCCCCGCACCACGTCCGCCTCGATGAGCGTCCACGGCCCGTGACAGATCACCGCGACCGGTTTACCCGCATCGAAGAAGCTCTTTGCGAACGCGACCGCGTCGGCGTTCATGCGCAGGTTGTCGGGATTGGCGACGCCGCCGGGCAGTACCAACGCCGCATAGTCGGACGCTGACACCGAGTCGGCGGCCTTCTCGGCCTCGAAGGTGTCGGCGGGGGTCAGGTGGTTGAACGCCTGGATCTTGCCAACCTCCGTCGACACCAGCTCCGGGGTGCCCCCGGCCTGCTCGACGGCCTTCCACGGCTCGGTCAGCTCGACCTGCTCGACACCTTCGGGAGCGACCAAAAACGCAATCTTCTTGCCATTCAGTGAACTTGCCATGAGATTTCTCCGTTGAGGTTAGGTGTGATGCCCCGCATACCCCGCGCGTCGAGGAGTCAATCAGCGCGCTCACGTCGGTACACTTGTACCAGAGTGGGCCACGTGTGGCCCTCCGTAATCGCGCTTTCACCGACGATTTGCGCGCTGGTGAGCACGAACAAAGGACGACGACCATGACTGCACTGCAGGACTGGCTCAGCTATCGCCCGATGCATCCCCGCACCCTCAAGGCGTTGATCTGCGATACCTTCCGGGCTCAGCCCGCCGAGGCCGCCGGAGAGCACGCCGTGCCGGCCGAGCCGACGCTGCTGCGTCCCGGCCTCGAGCGCTGCTAGGCGCCGTCTACCACTTCCGCCGGTTCGTCGGCGTGCTCCTGCTTGCCGCCGATCAGCAGGCCCAGTAGCGCGCCGACCACGCAGACCACGACCGTGACCAGGAAGATATCGCCGTACTGCAGCACGTAGGCCTCGCGGTATCGGGTGGCTTCGGCGGCCAGCCGTTCGGCGAGCGTGTCGGCGCCGGCCGGGAACGGCAGCGTCTGCAGGTGCTGGTTGAGCCGGTAGAGCCCCCACGCGGTGAGCGCGGCCAGACCGATCAGCATGCCGATCATCCGTGCCACCACCACGGCCGCCGAAGCGATGCCGTGCTGGGCGGCGGGCACCACCCGCAGTGTCGCCGAGGTCAAGGGGCCGATCACCAGGCCCAGGCCGAGACCGGCGATCGCCAGATCGGTGTCGAGCACGGGCAGGGCGACGAACCCGAGGTCGTGGTGGGTGGTCAGCACGTCGGTGCCCCACAACGAGATGAGGTAGTAACCGCCTCCGGCGATCAACAGGCCGACGAAGGCCACCAGGCGATCCCCGATGCGGGTCGCGACCCACCCGCCGATCACGGCACCGATGGGCAGCGCGATCAGGAAGCGCAGCAGCAGGAGCACCGCGTCGGTCTGGTTCTTGCCCAGCACGCCCTGCCCGAACAGTTCGACGTTGACCAACGTCACCATCAGCGCCGCGCCAGCACACAGCGACGCGCCCAGCGCAGCGAGGAACGGCCGGAAGTGCACACCGGCGGGTTCGATCAGCCGGGTGCGGGAGTACCGCTCCCAGACGAAGAAGGCCACGACGGCCACCAGCGCGGCCAACAGCACCGGAAGTCCATAACTCGGCAGGATCTTGCGGCCGTCCGGTGCCGGGTTGTAGAGCCCGATCACCGCCAAACCCAGCGCGACGGCCAGCAGTACGCCGCCGACGACGTCCACCCGTTCGGGGTTCTCGGGTTTCAGGCGGGAGGGGAGGCTGAAGTGGATCAGCACCATCGCCACGGCGGCCAGGGGCAGGTTGATCCAGAACACATCGCGCCACGTGTTGAGCACGGCCACCACGGCGATGCCGTACAGCGGTCCCAGCACGCTGCCCAACTCCTGCGCGGCGCCGATCCCGCCGAGCACCGTGGCGCGGTTGCGGCTGGCCCACAAGTCGGCGGCCAACGCGAGCGTGACGGGCAAGAGCGCACCGCTGGCGACACCTTGGATCGTGCGGCCGATCACCATGGGAACCAAGTCATTCGACATCGCGGTGACGACGGATCCGACCGCGAAACCGGCCAGGCTCACCTGAAGGATGAACTTGCGACCGAACCGGTCCGAGGCCCGGCCCAGCAGCGGCATCGCTGCGATGTAACCGAGCAGGTAGCAGGTGATGATCGGGGTCACCCGCTGCAGCTGATTTATCGGGATGCCCAGATCGATGATGATGTCGGTGATGATCGCGACCACGACATAGGTGTCGAGGGCGCCGAGCAGCACCGCCAGGCTGCCCGCGCTGATCGCGATCCGGCGGCGGTTCGGTGTCGTCGCCGCCAGGGCGGCTTCGTGGCTGGTGGCTCGCGCTGGAACCGCCATCAGGCCGCCGGCTTGGTGACCGTTACCGACTTACCCCACTCCGACAACGTCATGGTGAGGCTGGTGTCGGCGTCGATCTGCAGGCTGACCTGCTGAAGCTTGTGGTCGCCGCTTTCTTCGATCCAGGCCGATCCGGGGACGGGGCCGGTGGCCTCGATCTGCGGCGCGATCTTGTTCACCGCGTCGGCGCTGACGTTTCCGTTGACCTTGACCGACTCGACGCCGTTGATCGTCTCGCGGCCCTCGGCCTTGGGGTCGGCGAAGTTGCGCAACGCGTTGGCCAGGCCGGTTTCCGGGTTGAGCACGGCCGAGGCGTCGAAGATTTCCGCGGCGGGGCCGAAGTCCTGGAACCCGCTGCCAGCGCTCATCGCGGCGTAGAGGTTGCCGTCGACGACGACGAACTCCACGCCCTCGAGACGCTGGCCCATGAACATGAGATTGGCCTTGCCCTGCGCGGCGACCGCGGGGGCATTGGTGAGGTCGGCCTCGAGCTGCTCGATCGGCAATTTCTCGATCGTGCCCTGTACCTGCAGCTTCAGGTGCACGCTGGTCTGCTTCTCGGTGGTCTCGCTCGACTGCTGGAGCAGGGTCGCCCCGTCGGGGAGGTCCTTCGTCGATTCCTCCGATGTAGAGGAGCAACCCGCCAGCAGGGCGATGGCGGCAACGAGGGCGGCGAGGATCGTCAGGAGGCGCGTGGGCATGACTGCATCGTAAAGGGTCCGGACGCGCCGACTCGGCGCACGGGGCGCTGCCAGGGCGAACGGGGCAACGTCGAAGGAGGCGGCACTCTCGATAGTCTGGCGAGGTGTTCACCGGAATCGTCGAAGAGATCGGCGAGGTCGTCGGCAAGGAAGATCTCGGCGATTTCGCCCGGCTCGCCATCCGCGGGCCGCTCGTCACCTCGGACGCCCGCCACGGTGACTCGATCGCGGTGAACGGCGTCTGCCTGACCGTCGTCGAGGTGAGGCCGGATTCAACGTTCACCACCGACGTGATCGGCGAGACGTTGAACCGGTCGAGCCTGGGCCGTCTCGGGGTGGGCAGCGGGGTCAACCTCGAGCGTGCGGCGGCGGTGAACAGCCGCCTCGGCGGGCACATCGTGCAGGGCCACGTCGACGGCACGGGTCACGTGATCGCGCGCACACCGTCGGAGCGCTGGGTCGTGGTGCGCATCGCGCTTCCGACCGCGCTGTCGCGTTATGTCGTGGAGAAGGGCTCCATCACCGTCGACGGCGTCTCGCTGACGGTGTCCGGGCTCGGCCACGACTGGTTCGAGGTGTCGTTGATCCCGACGACGCTCGATCTCACGATTCTCGGCCGCGCAGAGGTCGGCACGCTGGTCAACCTCGAGGTGGACGTGATCGCCAAGTACGTCGAGCGGCTGCTGTCTCCCCAAAGCGATTGACCCGACGCCACTTTCAGGCCGGCGGTCTTACCCGGGCTAGTAGCCGAGCGGCCCGCGGAACTGTTGGATGACGGTGAAGAAGTCGCTGACCTGGGTGGCGGTCGGAACGAATTCGTTGAAGAACCGGTCGACCGCACCCATCTGGTCGGGCGGGGCCACGTTTCGGGGCACGTACTGCCGCCACATCCCTTCGAGCACTCCCACCGCTGGGATCACGTCGGACGCACCGGCCGAAGGCCCCGGAGGTGCGGGGTCGAAGGGCTCGGCGACCGCGGGAGCGGCTCCGAAGAAGAGACCGGAGGCGGCCACAGCGCACGCGGCGAACAGCAGCCTCGAGACGGTGAGACGTGACGCGTTCATATGAGTCCCTTTGAGCGTGACCAGGAAACGTAGCGTAGACATCCGGCGACTCGGCCGAGGAACAATCCCGAAAATACACAGAGGTTCCACACGGTGCCGCCGACGCCGAAAGCGGGGGTGAACATCCAGCTCAGCGGCCTGGCAATAAGTTTTGGACCCCGGTGGTTCATACTGATGTGGTGACGAGGCTTGACACTGTTGAGCGCGCGGTGGCTGATATCGCCGCGGGCAAGGCCGTCGTCGTGATCGACGATGAGGATCGCGAGAACGAGGGCGATCTCATCTTCGCCGCCGAAAAGGCGACTCCGGAGCTCGTCGCGTTCATGGTCCGCTACACCTCGGGCTACCTCTGCGTCCCGCTGGACGGCGCCATCTGCGACAAGCTGGGTCTGCTGCCGATGTACGCGGTGAACCAGGACAAGCACGGCACCGCCTACACCGTCACGGTGGACGCGAAAAACGGTGTGGGAACGGGTATCTCTGCTGCCGACCGCGCGACGACGATGAGGCTGCTGGCGGATCCGTCAAGCATCGCCGACGATTTCACCAAGCCCGGCCACGTAGTGCCGCTGCGGGCGAAGGACGGTGGCGTGCTGCGCCGCCCCGGCCACACCGAGGCCGCCGTCGACCTGGCGCGCCTCGCCGGGCTGCAGCCGGCCGGTGCGATCTGCGAGATCGTCAGCCAAAAAGACGAAGGCTCGATGGCGCAGACGGACGAGCTGCGGATCTTCGCCGACGAACACGACCTCGCGCTGATCTCGATCGCCGACCTGATCGAGTGGAGGCGCAAGCACGAGAAGCACATCGAGCGCATCGCCGAGGCGCGGATACCCACCCGCCACGGCGAATTCCGCGCGGTCGGCTACACCAGCATCTACGACGACGTCGAACATGTCGCGCTGGTCAAGGGTGACGTCGCGGGGCCGACCAGCGACGGCCACGACGTCTTGGTGCGCGTGCACTCCGAATGCCTCACCGGTGACGTGTTCGGCTCCCGGCGCTGCGACTGCGGGCCTCAGCTCGACGCGGCGATGGCGATGGTCGCCCGCGAAGGCCGCGGCATCGTGCTGTACATGCGCGGCCACGAGGGGCGCGGCATCGGCCTCATGCACAAGCTGCAGGCCTATCAACTGCAGGACGCCGGTGACGACACCGTCGACGCCAACCTCAAACTCGGCCTGCCTGCCGACGCCCGCGACTACGGCATCGGAGCGCAGATCCTGGTCGATTTGGGCGTGCGCTCGATGCGGCTGCTCACCAATAACCCAGCCAAGCGCGTCGGACTCGACGGTTACGGGCTGCACATCATCGAACGCGTGCCGCTGCCGGTGCGGGCGAACAAAGAGAACATCCGTTACCTGATGACCAAGCGTGACCGGATGGGCCACGATCTGAGCGGGCTGGACGCCTATCACGAGGCCACCACCATGGCCGACTACGACGAGGGTGTGTACCTGCTCGGTGACCGCCGCCCGACCGACCTCGGTGGAGCCCTGTGAGCGGTACGGGCGTACCCGATCTTCCGGACATCGACGGATCGGGACTCAAGCTCGCCGTCGTGGCCAGCACCTGGCACGAGACCATCTGCGACGCGCTGCTCGACGGGGCGCTCAAGGTGGCTGTCGCCGCCGGAGTCGAGAATCCGACGGTGGTGCGGGTGCTGGGCGCCATCGAGATTCCCGTCGTGGCGCAGGCGCTGGCGGCCAATCACGACGCGGTCGTGGCGCTGGGTGTGGTGATCCGCGGGCAGACACCGCATTTCGACTACGTGTGTGACGCGGTGACGCAGGGTTTGACCCGGGTGTCGCTGGATGCGTCGACACCGGTGGCCAACGGCGTGCTGACCACGAACACCGAACAACAGGCTCTCGACCGGGCCGGGCTGCCCTCGTCGTCTGAAGACAAGGGGGCGCAGGCGGCGGCCGCCGCGCTGTCCACCGCGCTGACCTTGCGCGACCTTCGTTCAGGCTCATGACCGACTGGGATGTCGAGATACGCCCGCATCTGGCACCGTATTTCGCTTACGCCGCCGCAGCGGTGATCCTCGCCGCGCACGTGACGGTCGGCGCATTGCTCAAGATCAGCTCGACGGGGGTGATCTTCCGCACCGCCGACCAGGTGGCGATCGCGCTGCTGGGGGTCGTCATCGCCGCGGTCGTCCTGATGTTCGCCCGGCCCCGGCTGCGCGTGGGCGCATCGGGTGTGACCGTGCGGAACCTCGTCGGTGACAAGACGATTCCGTGGTCGGACGTGGTCGACATCTCTTTCCCGCGCGGCGCGCGGTGGGCGCGCGTGGATCTGCCCGACGACGAGTACATCCCGATCATGGCGATCCAGGCCGTCGACAAGGGACGCGCCATCGACGCGATGGACCGCGTTCGCGACGTCGTCGAGCGCTACAAGGGCCTCAACTCACGCTGAGCGACATCGCGAGTTCGTCGAGCCCGGAGGTGGTTTGCTCGGCTGCGACGGTGAACCCGATGCTCTCGTACACCTGACGGGCCGCCGCATTGCCGGTCGCCACCCGCAGCCGAACCGTGTGCGCGTCGCTGGTGCGCGCCCAGTCGACGGCCGCCGCGACCAGCCACCGGGCCAGGCCACGGCCCCGCGCCGCGGGTTCCAGCCACAGCGAGTACAGGTATACGGTCTCGCGGTTCTCCTGCTGCGCCCCGATCATGCCGACGGGACGGTCGCCGTCGAACGCGACGAACTGCGCATGGTCGCGCAACCGCCGCCGCCACTGCGCTGCGGTGAAGGCCGCCTCGTCCCGGTAGCTCGGATCCCTTTCACCCAGCGAGTCGGCCAGCGCCCTCAAGCGCAGGGCGGCGAATGTCTGCCAGTCGGTTTCGCAGAGCAGGGCGACGCGTGCGGTCATCGGGTGTCGCCCATGACCAACCCTTCCCGGCGCGGATCCGCCCCGCCGATGAGGCCTGTGCCGTCCCGGGTGATCGCCGACAGGCCGCTTGACTGGTCGGCCAGGTCCACCTGATGGCCGAGTGCGCGCAACCCCCGCACGAGCGGGTCGCGGTCGCCGCCATCGGAGGTGTCGATGACCGGATGCTCACCGCCGACGTTGGTCTTCGGCGTGTTCGCCGCGCCGAAGTCGACCATCGACACCGCCTGCTGCGGGTCGAGTCCCCAATCCAGCATTCCGACAATGGTTTTCGCGACGAACTGGATGATCACGGCACCACCGGGCGAGCCCAGGACCGCGTACAGGCGCCCGCGCTGCCCGGGCCGGTCCTGCGCCTGGTCGAAGATCAGCGTCGGCGCCATCGTGCTGCGGGGTCGCTTACCGGGCTGGACCCGGTTGGCCACCGGTGCGCCGTCGGGGCCTGCCGGCTCGGCCGAGAAATCGGTGAGCTGGTTGTTGAGGAGGAACCCGTCCACCATGTGGAACGAACCGAACGCCGATTCGACGGTGGTCGTCAACGACGCGGCGTTGCCGTGTGAGTCGACGATGCTGACCTGGCTGGTGCCGTGTTCCGGGACGGGCGGTGCGGGGCTGGTCGGCGGGCCAAATTCGCCGGGTTTCGCGGTGCCCATGCTGTGCTGTTCGGAGATCAGCGCCGCCCGCCCGGCGAGGTAGTCGCTGCCGAGCAGCGTGTCGGGCGAGCCGCCCGGCAGCGGCACGAAATCGGTGTCGGCGACGTACTTGTCGCGGTCGGCGTAGGCCAGTCGCTCCGCCTCGGATATCAGGTGCACACCCATGACCGACGGCCGGCCGCCGTTGAGGTCGACGTCACCGGGTTTGTGATCGGCCATCGGGAAGTGTTCGAGGATGCCGAGCGTCGCCAGGACGGCGATGCCGCCGGACGACGGCGGCGGCATTCCGCAGATCTCCCGTCCGCGGTACGGCCTGCACAGCGGATCGCGTTCCTTGACCGTGTAGCCCGCGAGGTCTTCGACGGTCATCAGGCTCGGCGTCCGCCCACCGGATCCGTCGGCCGCCGCGGCGACGATGTCGCGGGCGATGGCGCCGGTGTAGAACGACGCGGGGTCGGTTGCGATGACTCCCAACGTCTTCGAGTACGCCGGGTTGGTCAGCCGGGTGCCCTCGGTCTTGGGGCTGCCATCGGCGTTGAGGAAGTATTCGGCGGCTTGGCGGTCGCGCTCGAGTTCGGGTGCCGCGTCATCGATGGCCGCCGCAAGCCTCGCGCTGATGTCGAAGCCGTCGTCGGCTATCCTCACTGCGGGAGCGAACAATTCGCGCCAACCCGTCGTGCCGTGATCGGCGTGCACTTCGGTCAGCATCCGGACGATGCCGGGCACACCGATCGAGCGGCCCGAGGCCCTGGCGTCCGGCTTGGGCTCCGTGCGGTCGGTTTCCGACACCCAACGCAGATAGTTCTCCGTGGCCGCGGCCGGCGCGATCTCGCGACCGTCGTAGGCCTGCACCTCACCGGAGGCCGCGTCGAAGTAGAGCAGGAAGCCGCCGCCGCCGAGACCGGACGCCTGCGGTTCGACGAGGCCGAGAACGGCCTGCGCGGTGACGAGCGCGTCCGCCGCGGTGCCGCCGTCGCGGAGCACCTCACACGCGGCCTGGGTGGCCAGCGGATTCGCGGTGGCCACCGAATAGCTGTTGGTGCGCACCGGGGTCATGTCGGTGCGGTAACCCGTGGCCACCTCGGGATTGACGGAGATGTCGCGGGAGGTCGGCGGCGACCCGGGAGAGGGGGCGGCGGTGGTCTTGACCACCGGGGTGCCGTTCGCGACGATCGCACACGGTCCGGCGGCCTGGGGCTCGGCGCCCTCGTCGGTCGAGCAGCCGGCGAACACCAGCACCAACCCGGTCAGCGGGGCCATCACCTTGGTCAGCGACGAGATCCGCATCACTCGACGGTAGTGGATCGGGGCCGTCGGAACGCGGCAGTAACCTGGATTCCGTGCCCGATCCATCGACGTACCGACCCGCTCCCGGGTCGATCCCCGTCGAACCGGGCGTCTACCGATTCCGCGATCCGCACGGCAGGGTGATCTACGTCGGCAAGGCGAAGAGCCTGCGCAGCCGACTGAACTCCTACTTCGCCGACGTCGTCAACCTGGCGCCGCGCACCCGGCAGATGGTGATGTCGGCGGGCAGCGTCGAGTGGACGGTGGTCAACACCGAAGTCGAGGCGCTCCAGCTCGAATACAACTGGATCAAGGAGTTCGATCCGCGATTCAACATCAGGTATCGAGACGACAAGTCGTACCCGGTGCTCGCGGTCACGCTCAACGAGGAGTACCCGCGGCTGATGGTGTACCGCGGGGCGCGGCGCAAGGGCGTCCGGTACTTCGGACCCTATTCGCATGCGTGGGCGATCCGCGAAACCCTCGACCTCCTGACGCGGGTGTTTCCGGCCCGCACGTGTTCTGCAGGAGTGTTCAAGCGCCACAGGCAAATCGATCGGCCCTGCCTGCTGGGCTACATCGACAAGTGTTCGGCTCCCTGCATCGGTCGGGTGAGTGCCGAGGAGCACCGCCAGATCGTCCTCGACTTCTGCGACTTCCTCGCCGGTAAGACCGATCGGTTGATCCGCGACCTGGAACACCAGATGAACCAGGCCGCCGAGCAACTGGATTTCGAGAGGGCCGCACGCCTGCGCGACGACATCGGCGCTCTCAAACGGGCGCTGGAGAAACAGGCGGTGGTGTTCGGCGACGGCACCGACGCCGACGTGGTGGCATTCGCCGACGACGAACTGGAAGCTGCGGTGCAGGTTTTCCACGTCCGCGGCGGCCGGGTGCGCGGCCAGCGCGGCTGGATCGTGGAAAAGTCCGGGGAGCCCGGAGAATCAAGCCAGGAACGCTTGGTGGAACAGTTCCTGACGCAGTTCTACGGCGATCAGGCCGAACTGGGTGGCGCCAGTGACAGCGGCGGCGACGAGGCGACCAATCCCGTACCGCGCCAGGTGCTGGTTCCGTGCCTGCCCGGCAACTCCGACGAATTGGCGGCCTGGCTCAGCCAGTTGCGCGGCTCTCGGGTGTCGTTGCGCGTGCCGCAGCGCGGTGACAAGCGCGCGCTCGCCGAGACGGTCCGTCGCAACGCGCAGGATGCGCTCGCCCAGCACAAGCTCAAGCGTGCCGGTGACTTCACCGCGAGAACCGCTGCGCTGCAGAGCATTCAGGACGCGTTGGGGCTGGCCGAGGCGCCGTTGCGCATTGAGTGCGTCGACATCAGCCACGTGCAGGGCACCGATGTGGTGGCCTCGCTGGTGGTCTTCGAGGACGGCTTACCGCGCAAGTCCGATTACCGGCACTACGCGATCCGTGAGGCCGCGGGCGAGGGCCGTTCCGACGACGTCGCGTCGATCGCCGAGGTGACCAGGCGCCGGTTCTACCGTCACCTGCACGACGTGCAGCATCCGACAGAGCTTTCTGCGGAAGGGAAGTCGCGAAAGTTCGCCTACCCGCCCAATCTGTTCGTGGTCGACGGTGGTGCGCCACAGGTCAACGCCGCACAGGCGGTGCTCGACGAACTGGGTATCACCGACGTGGCCGTGATCGGCTTGGCCAAGCGCCTGGAGGAGGTGTGGGTTCCGTCGGAGCCCGACCCGCTGATCATGCCGCGCAACAGTGAAGGGCTCTACCTTCTGCAGCGCGTCCGTGACGAGGCGCACCGGTTCGCCATCGCCTATCACCGCAGCAAGCGTTCCAAGCGGATGACCGCTTCGGCGCTTGACTCGGTTCGAGGGCTCGGTGAGCATCGCCGGAAAGCACTGGTCACCCACTTCGGTTCGGTGGCCCGGTTGAAGGAGGCGTCGATCGAGGAGATCACCGCGGTACCCGGCATCGGTGTCGCCACCGCCCGCGCCGTGCTCGACGCGCTCGGCGTACCGCCCGAAAGCGACGCGCCCGAGCCGGCCGTCGACGATGATCAGAGCAGGGTATCGGGATGACGGACCAGGGAATGCACGAGGAGCTTCGCGACGAGGCCAACGCCGACTCCGGTATCGACGTGGTTCTGGTCACCGGCCTCTCGGGCGCGGGCCGGGGCACCGCTGCCAAGGTGCTCGAAGATCTGGGGTGGTACGTCGCCGACAACCTTCCGCCGGAACTGATCGCGCAGATGGTCGAGTTGGGGCTGGCGGCCGGTTCGCGGATCACCCAGCTGGCGGTGGTGATGGACGTGCGTTCGCGCGGTTTCACCGGAGACCTGGACTGGGTGCGCAACGAGCTCGCGACCCGCAACATCGCGCCGCGGGTGCTGTTCCTGGACGCTTCTGACGAGAGCCTGGTGCGCCGCTACGAACAGAACCGGCGGAGTCATCCGCTCCAGGGCAATCAGACTCTGGCAGAAGGTATTGCGGCCGAACGCGCGTTGTTGGCGCCGGTGCGCGCGTCGGCCGATCTGGTGATCGACACCTCCTCGCTGTCGGTGCCCGCGCTGCGCGAGAGCATCGAACGCGCCTTCGGTGGCGAGACCGTCGCGCACACGAATGTCACGGTCGAGTCGTTCGGCTACAAGTACGGGTTGCCGATGGACGCCGACACCGTGATGGACGTCCGGTTCCTGCCGAACCCGCACTGGGTGGACGACCTGCGCCCGCACAGCGGTCAGCATCCCGCGGTCCGCGACTATGTTCTCGGGCAACCCGGTGCGGGCGACTTCCTGGAGACCTATCATCGGCTGCTCGACGTAGTCATCGACGGATACCGCCGCGAGGGGAAGCGATATATGACCGTCGCCATCGGATGCACCGGCGGCAAACATCGAAGCGTGGCGATCGCCGAGGCACTGGCGGCGCAGCTGCAGGGCGGTGATGACCTGACGGTGCGGGTGTTGCACCGGGATCTGGGTCGCGAATGACTTCATCTGATTCGCGGCTCGCCGCGGTGCGCATCGTTGCACTCGGTGGTGGACACGGGCTCTATGCGACCTTGTCGGCGGCGCGCAGGCTGACACCGCACGTGACGGCCATCGTCACGGTCGCCGACGACGGCGGTTCATCGGGCCGACTGCGCAACGAGCTGGATGTCGTGCCTCCGGGTGACCTTCGAATGGCGTTGGCCGCGTTGGCATCTGACAGTCCACATGGCCGACTGTGGGCGACGATCATTCAGCACCGGTTCGGTGGCAGCGGGGCGTTGGCCGGACATCCGATCGGCAACCTACTTCTCGCGGGTCTCAGCGAGGTGCTGGCCGACCCGGTCGCCGCGCTCGACGAACTCGGTCGCATCCTCGGCGTGAAGGGTCGCGTGCTTCCGATGTGCCCGATGGGGCTCGGCATCGAGGCCGACGTGGCGGGTCTGGAATCCGACCCCCGCATGAGCCGGGTCATCCGCGGACAGGTGGCGATCGCGACGACCGTGGGCAAGGTCCGCCGCGTGCGGCTGCTGCCCGGGGATCCGCCCGCCACCCGACAGGCCGTGGACGCGATCATGGCGGCGGACCTGGTGGTGCTGGGCCCCGGCTCGTGGTTCACCAGCGTCATCCCGCATGTGCTGGTTCCCGAGCTCGCGGCGGCGCTACAAGCGACCGCGGCGCGGCGGGCTCTGGTGCTCAACCTGGTGGCCGAACCGGGGGAGACGGCGGGCTTCTCGGTCGAGCGACACATCCACGTGCTGTCGCAGCATGCGCCCGACTTCAGCGTGCACGACATCATCGTCGACGCCAGCCGGGTGCCCAGCGAGCGTGAGCGTGAGCAACTGCGTCGAACCGCGAACATCCTTCGTGCTCAAGTTCAGTTTGCCGACGTATCCAGACCTGGTACACCTTTACATGACCCGGCGCGCTTGGCCGCGGCATTGGAAGGTGTGCGTCTTCGCGGCGCCGCCGCTCCGGCGCCGGCAGTGCCCACGTCGACAGCGAATGGACCGAGAGGTGACGACCCGTGGCGATGACAGCCGAGGTCAAGGATGAGTTGAGTCGGCTGATCGTCAATTCGGTCAGTGCTCGGCGCGCTGAGGTCGCCTCGCTGCTGCGGTTCGCCGGCGGACTGCACATCGTTTCGGGCCGTGTGGTCGTCGAGGCGGAGGTCGATCTCGGCATCATCGCCCGGCGGCTGCGCAAAGACATCTACGACCTGTACGGCTACAACGCCACGGTGCACGTCGTATCGGCCAGCGGGATCCGCAAGAGCACCCGGTACGTGGTGCGGGTGGCCAAGGACGGCGAGGCGTTGGCCAGGCAGACCGGTCTGCTCGATCTGCGGGGCCGCCCGGTGCGTGGGCTGCCGGCACAGGTGGTCGGCGGCAGCGTGGCCGACGCCGAAGCAGCCTGGCGCGGAGCATTTCTGGCGCACGGATCGCTCACCGAACCGGGACGCTCGTCGGCGTTGGAAGTCAGCTGTCCGGGTCCGGAGGCCGCGCTGGCACTTGTCGGCGCCGCCCGCAGGCTGGGGGTGAGCGCGAAAGCACGCGAGGTGCGCGGTACCGACCGGGTGGTGGTGCGCGACGGTGAGGCGATCGGTGCGCTGTTGACGCGGATGGGGGCGCAGGACACCCGGCTGACATGGGAAGAGCGCAGGATGCGGCGCGAGGTCCGGGCCACCGCCAATCGGCTGGCCAACTTCGATGACGCCAACCTGCGTCGCTCGGCCCGGGCGGCGGTCGCCGCGGCCGCACGCGTGGAACGGGCGCTGGAGATCCTCGGCGATACGGTGCCCGACCATCTCGCCGCCGCCGGCAAGTTGCGCGTCGAGCACCGGCAGGCGTCGTTGGAGGAGTTGGGCCGGCTCGCCGATCCGCCGATGACGAAGGACGCTGTGGCGGGCCGCATTCGGCGGTTGCTGTCCATGGCCGATCGCAAGGCCAAACAAGACGGCATTCCCGACACCGAGGCGGCCGTCACCCCGGACCTGCTCGAGGACGCCTAACTCGATTCGCCACACAGCAGCCATTTCGGCGAAAAGCGTGTGACAAGCGGCCACTCGGCCGACACTTCATTTGTGTCCGCGGGTGATACGCCCACCGGAGTCGTGACGTTCCTGTTCACCGACATCGAGGGTTCCACTCGTCGGTGGGAGTCCGACGCGGATGCCATGCGGGTCGCGCTTGCTTGCCATGACAAGGTGTTGCGGTCCGCCATCGAGGCGCATGACGGATTCGTGTTCAGCCACAGTGGTGATGGTCTTGCTGCCGCGTTCGCGTCACCGAGCGCCGCGGTCGAGGCCGCCGTCGACGCCCAGCGCGAGTTGGAGTTGCCGGTGCGGATGGGTATCGCGACCGGTGAGGCCGAGTTGCGGGATGGTGACTACTTCGGGACGGTGCTCAACCGCGCGGCACGGGTGATGGCGGCCGGTCACGGTGGACAGATCCTCGTCGCGGAGTCGACGGCGGGTTCTTCTCGGCGGCGTGGAACTCGTGACCCTTGGCCCGCAGCGGCTGCGCGACGTTTCAGTTCCGGTGACGCTGTTTCAGGTCCACGCACAGGGGCTACAGACCGCGTTTCCGGCCCCACGGACAGTGGACGCGAGTCACGGGAATCTGCGCGCACATACGACCAGCTTCATCGGGCGTGAGTCGGAGCTTCTCGACGTCCAGAATGCCATACGGGCCCATCGCCTCGTCACGTTGACCGGGATGGGCGGTGTCGGAAAGACCCGCTTGGGTTTTGAGGCCGCCAGCCGCATGATCGATGAATTCCCGGATGGCATCTGGGTTTTTGAGCTCGCGGCCGTTTCTGATCCGTCCGCGGTACCTGACGCGATGGCCGCAGTCTTAGGTATCACGCAGCAACCTGGAAGAACCGTGACGCAAACGATGGCCGCGGCGCAAGAAGGCCGGAACAGGCTGTGGGTAATCGACAACTGTGAGCACGTGCTCGACGCCGCAGCTGAGGTCGTTGAGGCAGTACTCACCCAATCGACGACAGTGCGAGTACTTGCCACCAGCCGGGAGGGGCTGGGCGTCGAAAGCGAACAGATCTGGCCGGTTCCTGCGTTGGCCGTCGATGCTGGGGCCGAGTCGCCGGCAGCGACCCTGTTCGCTGAGCGCGCCCGCGCGGCTGCACCCCATTTCTCGATGCGGGACGAGGCGGACGCGGTCGCAGAGATTTGTGGACGTCTCGACGGGATCCCCCTCGCGATCGAACTGGCCGGTTCGCGGATGGCCTCGATGACGGCGACCGAAGTGCGTGACCGCCTCGATCACAGGTTCCGGCTGCTAGTGGGATCACGACGCGGGTCTCGTCGGCATCAAACGCTGCGTCACGCGGTCGCCTGGTCGTTTGACCTCCTGTCGGAGAACGAAAAGTCAATCCTGGTCCGATGTTCGGTGTTCACGGGCGGTTTCGATCTGGAAAGTGCTTGCGCAGTGGCTGGATTCGATGAAGCCGATGATTACGCTGTCCTCGATGGACTTGACGCGCTGGTGCGCAAGTCCTTGCTCGTCGCGGACCGGTCTGCGAAACGAATTCGGTATCACATGCTCGAAACCATTCGCCAATTCGCCGCGGAAGTACTCGCAATTTCCGCTGAAGCAACTGAGGTTCGAACCGCCCATGCCCACTACTTCGCTCAACGGGTCGCCGACATCACGGCGTTGTGGGACAGCCCCCGCCAACGCGAGGCCTATGACTGGTTGTTCAAGGAGCTCGCCAACCTGCGCACAGCGTTTCGCTTGAGCTCGGGCCGAAATGATCTCGACACGGCCGCCACGATCGCCACTCACGCCGCACTGATCGGTTTCTGCGTGGCGAACTACGAGCCGGTCGCCTGGACTGAAGAGCTCATCGGGCCAGCGAACGACATCGATCATCCGCTGCTGCCACATCTCTGTGTTACAGCGTCCGTATGTTGGATGGCCGGGCGGATTGAGGAAGCGTTCGAGTACGACCGGCTCGGTCGGGTGATCCTCGAGAAGAACCGCAGCCCGCTACCGTACGGAATCGAGAACTGGCTCGGCTCGGCGAATCTTGCCGTGGGCGAGGCCGGTAAGTGGGCGGAATCTTGCCGTGCCCAACTTGCACGCCGACAAGACGCCAATGTGTTCATCAGGGGTAGTGAGATTTTCGGCCTGGTGTTCTCCGGTGCCTACGACCGGGCTATAAGAGCTGCGAACGGCCTCGTCGAAGATGCCGAGGGCACCCACAACCCGTTCATGGTTTCGTTCGCGTTGAGTGCCTGTGGCTTCGCGATCAGTACGACAGACCCGGCACGCGCTATCGCCGTCTTACGGCGAAGTTTAGAGATCGCCCGGGACAACGGTGTCCGCTTCAACGAGTCGATACCGGCGGTCGGTCTGGCCAGACTCGAGGTCGAGCAGGGCGACATGAGTTCGGCCTTGGACCACATCACGCTGGCGATCCGCTCATATCACGACTCCGGCAACACCAGTAGTATCTGCACCCCGCTGGCCATTCGCGCTTCGCTGTTCGGACGTCTGGGACGATACGAGCCGGCGGCCGTGATCTCTGGTTTCGCGGGCAACGCGCTTGCCTTGGCTGTCATTCCAGAGTTCAAAGCCGCGACGGATTCCTTGCGTGACGCTCTCGATGAGGGCACGTATGAAGCGCTTGCCGGTACGGGCAAAGCCTTGACGACTGCCGAGATCGCGGCCTACGCCTACGATCAAATAGCTCGGCTCCGAGCAGAACTCGACCAATCAGCGTGAATGCACCGTCGGGCGTCGTGACGTTCCTGTTCACGGATGTCGAGGGTTCGACTCGTCGGTGGGAGTCCGACCCAGTCGCGATGCAGGCGGCGCTGGCGGCACACGACAAGTGTCTGCGAACGGCGATCGAGGCGCACGAAGGGTTTCTGTTCAGTCACAGCGGGGACGGTGTTGCCGCCGCGTTCGCGTCGCCGACCGCCGCCGTCGAGGCAGCCGTCGACGCGCAGCGCGAGTTGAAGTTGCCGGTGCGGATGGGTATCGCCACCGGAGAGGCGGAACTTCGTGACGGCGACTACTTCGGCACGGTGCTCAACCGCGCGGCACGGGTGATGGCGGCCGGGCATGGTGGGCAGATCCTGGTGGCCGAGTCGACGGCGGTTCTGCTCGGCAACATCGAATTGTTGAATCTCGGTCAGCGGCGGTTGCGGGACGTCTCGGCACCGATCACTCTCCATCAGGTTCAGGCGGCGGGTCTGCGCGATCAGTTCCCGCCGCTGCGAACTGAAGACGCAGACGTGGGAAATCTGAGAGCCCCGAGCACGAGTTTGATCGGGCGCGAGTCCGAAGTCGCGGGGGTCGAAACCGCATTGCGACAGCATCGCCTGCTCACCCTGACCGGCGTTGGAGGGGTTGGCAAGACCCGGGTGGCACTCGAAGTCGCGGCGCACCTGGTCGGTGAATTCCCGGACGGTGTATGGGTTCTCGAATTGGCTAACGTGACCGACCCGAGGGCCGTGCCCGATGCTGTCGCCGCGGTCCTCGGCGTCGGCCCGCAGGCCGGGAAAACCGTTGGCGAGTCCCTGGCGGACGCCTTGGACGGCAGGGTGCAGCTGTTGGTATTCGACAATTGTGAGCACGTGGTGGACGCCGTGGCGGATCTGGTTGAGAGGATCCTCACACGCACGCCTACGGTGAAGATCCTGGCGACAAGCCGCGAGGGGTTGGGGCTCGCCGATGAGCGCCTGTGGCGCCTTCCGTCTCTCGAAGTCGCTTCTGCCATGGCTCTGTTCGAAGAGCGATCACAAATATCGCTCACCGACGAATCCGCCGCAGTCGAAGAGATCTGTGTCCGCCTCGATGGGATTCCCTTGGCGATCGAGCTGGCTGCGGCCAGGATGGCGTCGATGACCGCGACCGAGGTGCGCGACCGCCTTGACCACCGATTCAAGCTACTCGTCGGCGCCCGTCGCGGGTTGGAACGCCACCAGACGCTCCGACACGCGGTGTCGTGGTCCTTCGACCTGCTCGACGAGGCGGAGAAGCGGCTCTTGGCCCGCTGTTCGGTGTTCGCGGGCGGATTCGACCTCCAAAGTGCCTGTGCGGTCGCGGAACCGGATCAAACCGACGACTACGTTGTCCTCGATCGCCTCGGCGCTCTGGTTCGCAAGTCGTTGCTCGTGGCGGATCGCTCAGCGGGGCGGACCCGCTACTCGATGCTGGAGACCATTCGTCAATTCGCCGAAGAACAACTCGTCACTTGCGGTGCCGCAGAGGAAGTCCGAGCACTTCATGCCGGCTACTTCGCCGGCTGCGAGGACGCGGTGATGGCTCTGTGGGACAGTCCGCGGCAACGCGAAGCTTACGGGTGGTTCACCACCGAGTTCGCGAATCTGCGCATAGCCTTTCGTTGGGCGGCCGACCACGGCGACCTCGACGTCGCTGCGGCGCTCGCTACGTACGCCGGGCTGGTCGGCTTCCTCGCCGAGAACTATGAACCCATCTCCTGGGCGGAGGAGCTGATCGAGGCTGCCCGCGCGGTCGACCATCCCAGGCTGCAGTACCTCTGTCAGATCGCTTCTGTGTGTTACATGTCCGGGCGTGTGGAGGCGGCCCTCGACTACATCGGAACCATCGAAGTTGCTATTCGCAACGGGCGGGACGCGGTGCCGTTCGGGCTCGCTGGCCTCGCCGGTGGGGCGTATCTGACGACGGGCAGACCCGAGCGGGCCGTCGAGTGGTGCCGCACCTATCTCGAACGGGGTCGCGGTAAGCAAGCCCTCAACCGTGCCGCGCTTGTGAATTCCCTGGCGATGGTCGGTCGCCATGAGGAGGCGATCGCAGCCGGCGTCGGGCTGATCTCGGCCGCCCACGCTACGGGGAATCCATGGGTACTTTCGTATGCCTACCTCGGTTGCGGCTTGGCCTACCGCCCCTCGGACCCCGTCCGCGCACTCGAACTTCTCCGTAGCGGTCTCGACGTCGCCCGCGACAGCGCCAATCGATTCAATGAATCGCATTTGGCGCACCTGCTGGCGGGTCTGGAAGTCGAATACGGTGACCCGGCCGCAGCACTCGACCACATGACCTTCGCGCTGCGCAACTATCAGAATGCGGGCAGCGTCGCGTTCTATCACCCACCGCTCGCGAGCCTGGCCATGCTCCTTGAGAGACTCGGTCAACGGGAGCCCGCAGCGACGCTGGCCGGTTTCGCGGCGCTCAGCCAGATGACGCTGGCGCTCTACCCGGAACTCACGGACCTCATCATCCGCTTGCGGGACGCGCTCGGGCACGAAGCTTTCGAGCTACTCGCCGAGAGGGCTGCGGCCATGACCACATCGGCGATCGCGACCTACGCTTACGAGCAGATCGAAAACGCCCGGGCGCAGTTGCAACAACTACGGTGAACCCATGGAGACGCTCAGAGTCGGCGTGGCCGAACCCGATCCGCCCTTCAATTCCATGGTCGGGGGCATCTCCGACGACGGTGGCCTCGACATCGACCTGATGCAAGCACTAGGCGAGAAGATCGGTGCAACAGTCGAACTCGTGCCGTACCGCGGCGACGACTTCGACGGCGTCTTCGACGGGCTGGGATCGGAATATGACTGTGTCGCCGCCGGAACCACCGTCACACCGGAACGGGAGAAGAAGGCGTCGTTTCTGCCGCCGTACCTCATCTCCGGCCAGGCGTTGGCCGTCGACACCCGCCGGCACCCTCGCGTCACCTCCGTCGACGACTTGGCGGGCCTGACCATCGGCGTGCAACGCGGCAACACCAGCCAGCCGATCGCCGAACGGCTCGTCGCGGAGGGCAAGGCCGGCGCGGTCCACGTCTACGAGTACGCCGCGGTTCGCGATGCGTTGGCCGACCTTTCCACCGGTGACTGCGATGCCTTAATGAAGCTCGCGCCGGTGCTCACCGAACTGGTCAGGGACACTCCCGGCGTGCAGGTCGTCCAGCGCGGGATCACCGTCGAGGACATCGCGATCGCCGTCCCGCTCGATGATCAAACGCTTCTCGGGCGGCTCACCGTCGCGCAAGCCGAGTTGGAAGCCGATGGCACGCTCCAGCGGATTCGCCGGAAATGGCTCGGCAACCCATACGCCGACCAGAATCTCGCGGCGCTGTGACCCCTGGCGGCAGCTACTCCTTGCGTGCCATTCGCAGGGCCACCTCGGCGCCGGCATAGTCGGCGTCGCGGGCGGCTTCATGGACCGCGACGGCGCTCAAATGGGTGGCGACATCGCCGATACCCTCGGCCGCCGCACGTCGGTGCACCTGGGCGGCACGCTCATGCGCCTCGGCCGCGAGCCTATGGCGCTCGGCGGCGGCGAGATGCGCCGTACGCGCGCGGGCATGGGCTTCGTGCGCGCGCAACACGGCGCGGTCGACATCAGCTGAGTCGACCTGCTCGCCTGCCGACAGGCGGAGGGAGAGTTCACGGAGCTCAGCGGCACGCTTCACCGCTGCCGCGTGCCGATCCTCGTCCGAGGGGGCGAGCTGATGATCGACCTTCATGGTCCGAGTATCGAGGCGCCGGCTGCTGGCCGGCAGGGACCAAAGTCACGAAATCGCCGCCCAAGCGTCCTGCATCGGCGATGTCGGCTGATCCTGGCTGACCAGGTGACACGTGGCCGCTATCACACCACTAGGCTGGCGGTCGAGCACTACACGTTGAGGCAACTAAGGGAGAGACCAGTGACCATCCGGGTAGGCGTTAACGGCTTCGGCCGCATCGGGCGCAACTTCTACCGGGCGCTCGCCGCGCAGAAGGCCGAGGGCAAGAGCACCGACATCGAGATCGTTGCCGTCAACGACCTCACCGACAACGCCAGCTTGGCGCACCTGCTGAAGTTCGACTCGATCCTCGGCCGGTTCCCCGCCGAGATCAGTCTCGAGGGCGACGACACCATCGTCATCGGTGACCAGAAGATCAAGGCCCTCGAGGTCAAGGAGGGCCCGGCGGCCCTTCCGTGGGGCGATCTCGGGGTCGACGTGGTCGTCGAGTCCACCGGCATCTTCACCAAGCGGGACAAGGCGCAGGGCCACCTGGACGCCGGCGCCAAGAAGGTCATCATCTCCGCGCCCGCCACCGATGAGGACATCACGATCGTCCTCGGCGTCAACGACGACAAGTACGACGGCAGCCAGAACATCATCTCCAACGCCTCGTGCACCACGAACTGCCTCGGCCCGCTGGCCAAGGTGCTCAACGACGAGTTCGGCATCGTCAAGGGCCTGATGACGACGGTCCACGCCTACACGCAGGACCAGAACCTGCAGGACGGCCCCCACAAGGACCTGCGCCGCGCCCGCGCCGCCGCGCTGAACATCGTCCCGACCTCCACCGGCGCCGCCAAGGCGATCGGCCTGGTCCTCCCGGAGCTGAAGGGCAAGCTCGACGGCTACGCGCTGCGTGTGCCGATCCCCACGGGGTCGTGCACCGACCTGACCGCCGAGCTGTCCAAGTCCGCCACCGCCGACGAGATCAACGCGGCGTTCAAGGCCGCCGCGGACGGTCCGCTCAAGGGCATCCTGAAGTACTACGACGCACCGATCGTCTCCAGCGACATCGTCACCGACCCGCACAGCTCGATCTTCGATGCCGGCCTGACCAAGGTGATCGACAACCAGGCCAAGACCGTGTCCTGGTACGACAACGAGTGGGGCTACTCCAACCGGCTGGTCGACCTGGTCGCGCTCGTCGGCAAGTCGCTGTAAGCCGTGGCTTCGTCTTCCATCAAGACTCTGGAAGACCTTCTCGCAGAAGGTGTTTCGGATCGGGGAGTGCTCGTTCGCTCGGACCTCAACGTCCCGCTCGACGATGAGGGCAACATCACCGACCCGGGTCGTATCACCGCGTCTGTGCCCACGCTGAAGGCACTCTCCGATGCCGGCGCCAAGGTGATCGTCACAGCGCATCTCGGTCGGCCCAAGGGCGGGCCCGATCCGAAGCTGTCGCTTGCTCCGGTGGCGAAGGCGTTGGGGGAGCAGCTCGGTCGCCATGTTCAGCTGGCCGGTGATGTCGTCGGAACCGACGCGCTCGCCCGTGCCGAGGGATTGACCGACGGCGACATCCTGCTGCTGGAGAACATCCGCTTCGACCCGCGCGAGACCAGCAAGGACGATGGCGAACGGATGGCGTTGGCCAAGCAGCTCGTCGAACTCGTCGGCGAGGACGGGGCTTTCGTCTCCGACGGTTTCGGGGTGGTGCACCGCAAGCAGGCGTCGGTGTACGACGTCGCGACGCTGCTCCCGCACTATGCGGGCACGTTGGTGGCCGCGGAGGTCAAGGTACTCGAGCAGCTGACCACCTCGACCGACCGGCCGTATGCGGTGGTGCTCGGCGGGTCCAAGGTGTCGGACAAGCTGGCGGTCATCGAATCGCTTGCCGAGAAGGCCGACAGCCTGATCATCGGCGGTGGCATGTGCTTCACCTTCCTTGCCTCACAAGGCGTTTCGGTCGGCTCCTCGCTGCTGGAGGAAGGCATGATCGAAACGTGCCGCAAGCTTCTCGACACCTACGCCGACGTGATCCACGTGCCGGTTGACATCGTGGTGGCCGACAAGTTCGCTGCGGACGCGACGGCCGAGGTCGTCGCCGCCGACAAGATTCCCGACGACAAGATGGGTCTCGACATCGGGCCGGGGTCGGTCGAGCGGTTCACCACGCTGCTGTCCAACGCCAAGACCGTGTTCTGGAACGGACCGATGGGCGTCTTCGAGTTCCCGGCGTTCGCGGCGGGCACCAAGGGCGTCGCCGAGGCGATCATCGCCGCGACCGCCAAGGGCGGATTCAGCGTCGTCGGCGGCGGCGATTCCGCCGCGGCGGTTCGTCAGCTCGGTCTCGACGAAGACGGCTTCTCCCACATTTCGACCGGGGGTGGGGCCTCGCTGGAATACCTTGAAGGCAAAAAGCTGCCCGGTATCGCCGTATTGGAACAGTGAGAGGTCTGGAGAATCGTGAGCCGTAAGCCGCTGATCGCCGGCAACTGGAAGATGAACCTCAACCACTTCGAGGCGATCGCGCTGGTGCAGAAGATCGCGTTCGCGTTGCCTGCGAAGTACTTCGACAAGGTCGATGTGACGGTGATTCCGCCGTTCACCGACCTACGCAGCGTGCAGACCCTCGTCGACGGCGACAAGCTGTTGCTGACCTACGGCGCCCAGGATCTCTCGCAGCACGATTCGGGCGCCTACACCGGCGACATCAGCGGCGCGTTCCTGGCCAAGCTGGGATGCACCTTCGTCGTCGTCGGGCACTCCGAACGGCGCACCTACCACCACGAGGACGACGCCCTCGTGGCGGCCAAGGCGGCGGCGGCCTTCCGGCACGGGCTGGTGCCGATCATCTGCATCGGTGAGCAACTCGAAGTCCGCGAGGCAGGTAACCACGTCGAGCACAACGTCGAGTCGCTGCGCGGGTCGCTGGCGGGCCTGTCGGCCGAACAGATCGGCCAGGCCGTGATCGCCTACGAGCCGGTGTGGGCCATCGGCACCGGCCGGGTGGCCAGCGCGGCGGACGCGCAGGAGGTCTGCAAGGCGATTCGCGACGAGCTGGGCAAGCTGGCGACGCCGCAGGTGGCCGCCGGTGTCCGGGTGCTGTACGGCGGGTCGGTCAACGCCAAGAACGTCGGCGACATCGTCGCGCAGGAGGACATCGACGGAGCCCTCGTCGGCGGTGCCTCCCTCGACGGTGAGCAGTTCGCCACGCTGTCGGCCATCGCGGCCGGCGGGCCCTTGCCGTAGCGCGCCGATTGGTGAGCGCCGCCGACGATTAGGTAGTCTTGCGCCCATGGAATTGGCCCTGCAGATCACCCTGGTAGTGACCAGCGTCCTGGTCGTGCTCCTGGTGCTGCTGCATCGCGCCAAGGGCGGCGGCCTGTCCACGCTGTTCGGCGGCGGCGTTCAGTCCAGCCTGTCGGGTTCGACGGTGGTGGAGAAGAACCTCGACCGGTTGACGCTGTTCGTCACCGGAATCTGGCTCGTCTCGATCGTCGGCGTGGCCCTGCTGATCAAGTACAGCTGACGCCGAGCGCACGGCCGTCGTAGACGTTGCCGAACCCCTTGCCCGCGTGCGGGCTTCCCAGTGCTAGGGCGCGAGTACGCGCGGCGGCATGGGGGCCACCGGTTGCTGCGGTTGAGCCGGCGGAGCCGGCGGCAGCTGAAGGACGGGCAGGTCTCCCCGGACCGCGCCGGGCCCCATCGGGGCGGCCGGCTGTTGCTCCGCTTGCTGCGCCTGTGCAGGCGGGGCATAGCAGTTCGGTGATCCGTCGGACTGGGTGTCGTTCGGGTCACTGGTCGGCACGCCGCCCGAGTCGACGCAGCACAGGTCGGCGTTGCGGACAGTCTGCTTCATGCAATTGTCGTACTGCTCGACGTCCCACGTGCCGTCGTCGGGCGCAGCGGCCGCGCTGGCAGGCCAGCTCAGTGCAAGAAAGGCGCCGGCACAGCCGGCAATCATGAGTCGATGCAGAAGTGGAGGTGAATCGGTCATCGTCGGTCCTCTGACGAGGGTGTGTGATGTACCAAGCGTGCGCCGGAATTGCTCCGTGGTGTCGGTTTCGGACATTTTTCTTGCGCGCTCTCAGCGGTGCCGGGAGTTCCCGTCGCGCAGACCCCGACCGCGACGGCGATACTGAGCGCATGGCCGAACTTCCCGATGCGCTGGAACCGATCGGCGCAGTCCAGCGGACCAAGGTGGGTCGTGACGCCACCGAGCCGATGCGCGAAGACATTCGCCTTCTCGGAGCGATACTCGGCGACACCGTGCGTGAGCAGAACGGCGACGAGGTGTTCGACCTCGTCGAGCGCGCCCGGGTCGAGTCGTTCCGGGTGCGCCGGTCCGAGATCGACCGCGCGGAACTGGCGGGGATGTTCAACGGCATCGACATCCGTCAGGCGATCCCGGTCATCCGCGCCTTCACCCACTTCGCCCTGTTGGCCAACGTCGCTGAGGACATTCACCGGGAGCGTCGCCGGGCAGTCCATGTCGAAGCGGGCGAGCCGCCGCAGAACAGCAGCCTTGCCGCGACCTACGCCAAACTCGACGCCGTCGACCTCGATGCCGGCACTGTCGCCGAAGCCCTCGCCGGGGCGATGGTTTCGCCGGTGATCACCGCGCACCCGACCGAGACGAGGCGCCGCACGGTCTTCGACACCCAACACCGCATCACCGAGCTGATGCGCTTACGCCTGCACGGGCGCAGCGACGCCGATGGACGCGACATCGAGCTCGAGCTGCGCCGCCACATCCTGACGCTGTGGCAGACGGCGCTGGTTCGGTTGTCGCGCTTGAAGATCCAGGACGAGATCGAGACGGGCCTGCGGTATTACCCGGCAGCGTTCTTCGAAGTCATCCCCCGAGTGAACGCCGATGTGCGCACCGAACTGCAGGCTCGTTGGCCCGACGCCGGGCTGCTGGACGAACCGATCGTGCGGCCCGGGTCGTGGATCGGCGGGGACCGGGACGGCAACCCGAACGTCACCGCCGACGTCGTCCGGCTCGCGACCGGCCGCGCCGCCTACACGGCGCTGGACCACTACTTCGCCGAGATCACCGCGCTGGAAGAGGAGCTGTCGATGTCGGCGCGGCTGGTGCGGATCAGCGAGGGGCTCGACGCATTGGCCGCCCGCTGCGAGGAACCCGCACGGGCCGACGAACCCTACCGGCGAGCGCTACGCGTGATCCACTCCCGGCTGACGTCGACGGCGAAGGAGACCCTCGACGAGCAGCCCGAGCACGAACTCGATCTGGGTCTCGAGCGCTACGAGTCGCCCGCCGAGTTGCTCGCCGACCTGGACACCGTCGCTGAGTCGCTGCGGAGCAACGGCAGCGCGGTGCTGGCCGACGACCGGCTGGCGCGGCTACGGGAGGCGGTGCGCACGTTCGGGTTTCACCTCTGCGGCCTCGACATGCGGCAGAACTCCGACGTGCACGAGGAGGTCGTCGCCGAGCTGCTGGCGTGGGCGGGTGTGCACCCCGACTACGGCTCGCTGGCCGAGGCCGACCGGGTGGAACTGCTCGCGGGCGAGCTGTCGACCCGGCGCCCGCTGGTCAAGCCCGGCGCCGAACTGTCCGAGCTGGCCCGCAAAGAACTCGACATCGTCGCGGCGGCCGCGCGGGCGGTGCGAGTCTTCGGGTCGCGGGCGGTGCCGAACTACATCATCTCGATGTGCGAGTCGGTGTCGGACATGTTGGAGTCCGCGATCCTGCTCAAAGAGGTCGGGCTGCTCGACGTGTCGGGGGAGCGGCCGTACGCGCCCGTCGGCATCGTGCCGCTGTTCGAGACCATCGACGATCTGCAGCGCGGATCCTCCATTCTCGAAGCGGCGCTGGATCTTCCGGTGTACCGGTCGATCGTGTCGGTGCGCAGCGATAGCCAGGAGGTGATGCTCGGCTACTCCGACTCCAACAAGGACGGCGGCTACCTCGCGGCGAACTGGGCGCTGTACCGTGCAGAGCTCGACCTGGTGGAGTCGGCACGTAAGACCGGAATTCGGTTGCGGCTCTTCCACGGTCGCGGTGGCACCGTGGGTCGAGGCGGCGGGCCGAGCTACGACGCCATCTTGGCCCAGCCGCCGGGCGCGGTCAACGGGTCGCTGCGGCTCACCGAACAGGGCGAGGTCATCGCGGCGAAATACGCCGAACCACAAGCCGCGTACCGCAACCTCGAGACCCTGCTGGCCGCCACGTTGGAGGCCACGCTGCTCGACGTGGAAGGCCTCGGCGACGAGGCCGGCCCAGCCTACGAGGTGCTCGACGATCTGGCCGCACGCGCTCAGCGCGCATACGCCGGATTGGTCCACGAGACACCCGGTTTCGTCGACTACTTCAAGTCGTCGACGCCGGTGAGTGAGATCGGGGCGCTCAACATCGGCAGCCGGCCTTCGTCGCGTAAGCCGACGACGTCGATCGCCGATCTGCGGGCGATCCCCTGGGTGCTGGCGTGGAGCCAGTCGCGGGTGATGCTGCCCGGCTGGTACGGCACCGGCACGGCTTTCGAGGAGTGGATCGCCGAGGGGCCGCAGTCCGAGGAGGACCGCGTCGAGGTGTTGCGGGACCTGTACCGGCGCTGGCCGTTCTTCCGCACCGTGCTGTCGAACATGGCGCAGGTCATGGCCAAATCCGATCTGGGGCTGGCGGCCCGCTACTCCGAACTGGTCGACGACGAGGAGTTGCGGCGGCGGGTGTTCGACAAGATCGCCGACGAGCATGAGCGCACCATCCGGATGCACAAGCTCATCACCGGCCAGGACGATCTGTTGGCCGACAACCCGGCGCTGGCCCGTTCGGTGTTCAACCGCTTCCCGTACCTGGAACCGCTGAACCATCTGCAAGTGGAGTTACTGTGCCGCTATCGGTCCGGCGACGACGACGAACTCGTCCAGCGGGGAATCCTGTTGACGATGAGCGGGCTGGCGAGCGCACTGCGCAACAGCGGCTAGACAGCAGGAGATCTAGAGACCGGTGGAGCGGCGCACCTTGTTCACCGCCCCGCGCACCACCTGCTCGGTCGCGGCGAGCGGTGAGATCACCGACTCGCCGAGCCCGACGATGCGTTCCACTCGCCCGACTATGCCCTCCATACGGTCGACCACAGCGTTCAGACGGGGGGCGAGCTGGTTGATCTGATTGATGGTCTCGTTGAACCGTTCCAGGGTGGCATCGAGGTTGGCGGTGGAACTGTTGAGATCCTCGAGCGTCTCGCTCAGCCCTTCGAGGATGGTGTCGACCTGCTCGACGGTGACGTCGGCATTCAGCGCCGCCTGGGCGAGCTTCCTGATGCGTTCCGGTCCGGTGCGCACCGGCCTACCACCCTTGTCTGCCATGAGGGCCATTATGACGGCTGTCGGAACCGCTGGGCGTAACCCGGCGTCTGAACACATGTGAGCCACGGAGAAACCACCTCTCGGCAGTGCCCGATGGATCCGCGAATTGTCATGGTCGGATCGGACACCACGACCTCAAGGGCCGACTACGACGCGGGCTTCCGCGACGGACAGAACGATGATCTCTCGGCCCTCTCAGGCTGAACGCTGGTCAGAACGGCGGTGGTTCATCGTCTCTGGCGAGTCGCTCGGCGAGGAGTAGCTCTTTGCGAGCGATGCGCTCGGCGTTGTGTTGCCGCTCCAGCGCGATCCGATATGCCTTGTCCTCCGCGCGGGTGCGCCTGCGGATTGGCATCTTCGCGCCGCGATGAAGATCGTCTGGCCCACCCGGGTGCGGGGCGACCACGATATCGCCCGTGGGGCGGCCCAGCTGTTCGAAGAACTCGGCACCGCTGGGGGTGGTGGTGTACGTGTGCCCGCTGGGCGCCGTCCATATGACGGTGCCGTCCGCGAGTTGTCGGTCTGACCACCCGTCGGCACCGCACCAGAAAGTTTTCAGCAGATGGTGAAACCCGCAGAGCAGCTTCAAGTTTGACGGATGGGTGGGTCCCATTGGATACGGGACCGTATGGTCGATCTGGCACGCAGATGCCGCTACATCGCATCCGGGAAAGCGGCACGTCAGGTCACGCCATCGGATGAAACGAGCTAACGCCGCCGACGGCCGGTAGCCCTGCTCGGGGCAGGGTTCGGGCAGCGGAACGGGGCGCACCCGCGCGGTTGCGATCATCTCGCGCAACAACGAGGCGGGCACCGCGCCGAAGCCTGGCAGGTATCCCGGATTGTCCGACCGGCCCTCGATCGTGGCCTGCTCGGCGATCACATTGACGACGACCTCGCTCGCAGGCCGGCTGGGGGCCCCGTTCTGGCAGTCCTCGGCGCCGCAGCCGCACTGGAGCCGCATCTGCCCTGCGCTCATCGCCACCATCGCGTCCGCGCGGCGTTGGGAAGCGGTGCGCGGATCGTCGCGACAGACCGTTGCGGCAATCTCATCGATGCGCGTGTCGAAAGCCACGCCGTCGGCGAAGGCGAGTTTGGCCCAGACCCCGACCATGCCTGGGCTGATCGGACCGACCTCGACATATCGGTCGTCGCTGGGCGGCTTCGGTTCCCGAACCCCGTCCGGGTCGAACTTCTCCACCCACATGTCGATGCGCTCGTGCAGCTTCGGCCCGGACAACTTCATCCATTTGGGCGACCATTTCGCGAACGCCGCGTCGAGCCGGGCGAGGCGATCGTCGTCCTGGACATTGGAGCTGCGGTTGACCAGGGCGGTCATCATCCGAAAGTCGATCTGTCCGCTCGCGAAGACCTCGGCGACCTTGGGCAAGCGCTCGCGGAGGTCGATGGCGTAGTGCAGGCGACTGGCCGCTCGCCCCCGGCTGATGTTCAGTGCCGCCGCGATCTCGGCGACCACATTGGCGTGGCCGTCGATCGCCCAGTTCGTCCGTTCATCGTCGTCATCCGGGGCGCGGCGGGCATAGAGCTCACCGATGGCCATCAGCTCGCGGCCACAAGCTGCGCTCTGTTCGCGCGATGACGCAGCGATGGTGTCAACCACCGCCGCATCATCGACTGCTTCGAACATGTGTTCGATACTACCCGCGCACCCTGACAAGTCGCGGTGCTCAGGGGCAGAGGGTCAGAGCTTGCTTGCCGCGGGCTCGTCGAGTAACCACACGGTCGCCTCGCGCCCCACCGCACCCGCCGCTGGCACGTCGTCGGCATCAGCACCGCCAATTGCCGCTGCGACCGCGTCGGCCTTTCCGTCACCCGAGACCACCAGCCACACCTCCCGCGATCGTCGAACCGCGGGCAGCGTCAACGTGATCCGGCGCGGCGGCGGCTTGGGGGAGTCCTCGACACCGACCACCAGCCGCTCGGTCTCACGCACCGCGGCGGTGTGGGGGAACAGCGAGTTGATGTGGCCCTCGCCGCCCATCCCCAGAAGATGCACGTCGAAGTTCGGGGCCGGCTCGCCGCCCTCGGCGTTGGCGGCCAGCACCTGCTCGTATGCCGCCGCGGCAGCGTGGAGGTCGTCGCCGAATTCCGCGCCGCTGGCGGCCATCGGGTGCACGTTCCCGGCCGGGATGCTCACGTGGTCCAGCAGCGCCTCTCGGGCCTGCTTGTAGTTGCGCTCGTCATCGTCGGCCGGCACGAAGCGATCATCACCCCAGTAGAGATGCACCTTCGCCCAGTCGATCTCGGCGCCCTTCTCCGCCACGCGCCTCAACAGCCCGGTACCGGTGCCCCCGCCCGTGAGCACGATGTGCGCCGACCCGCGCTTGTCGATGGCCGCGACCATCGCCGCGACAAGTCGATCACCCGCGGCCGCCACCAACGTTGCGGTGTCGGGATGACGCTCGATGGTCGCGCTCATGCGTATTGCACCTTGTCGATTCCCTGCAGGGCCTCGTGATAGATCTCGTCGGGGTCGAGCCTGCGCAGATCCTCGGCCAGGCACTCCTTGGCCTCCCTGCGCGCCAACGGGATTCGGGCCTCGGGCCGGCTGGTGCGACTCAGCGTCGCGGTGACGCCGTCCTGCGGCCGACGCAAAGTGATGGTCTCACCGTCGCGGATCAGCTCGACTTTCAACTCGCCCACCTGTCGGTGCACCGGACCGTCGATCCGAGCGGCGAGCCAACCCGCCAGCACGTCGAGTGACGGCTCGTCGCGTAGACCCGACACCACCGCGGACGCGATCGGCGCGTGCGGCTCCTGATCGACGGCGGCGGCCAGCAGGGCCCGCCAGTACGTGATCCGCGCCCAACACAGGTCGGTGTCTCCGGCGGTGTAGCCGGCAAGTCGCCCTTTGATCGCGCTCAGCGGATCAGAGCATTGCGTCGCGTTGGTTATCCGGCGAATCGCCAACCGGCCCAACGGATCCTCGGCGGGCACCGCCGGCCCGCCTGCCGGCCACCACGCCACGACCGGGGTATCGGGCAACAAGAAGGGCAGCACCACGGCGCTCGCATGATCGGCGAGCTCACCGTGCAGGCGCAGCCCGACGATCTCTCCGGCGCCGGCATCCCCGCCGACGCGAAGCTGCGCGTCCAGCCGGGCATCGTCGGCGTCACGATCCCCGGGCACCACGATGATCACCCGGCAGGGGTGCTCGCGACTGGCGAAGTTAGCGGCTTCGATGGATTCTTCGAGCAGCTCATCGGAATCGAGCGAGACCACCAGGGTGAGCACCCGGCTCAGGGTGATCGCGCCGCCCTCCTCGCGAAGGCCGGTGATTTTCTTGTTGATGTCGTTCGTGTTGGTGTTCGGCAGGTCGACGATCACGGCCGCCTCCATTCCCGGCCCATGCGATGCAACATCTCGTCGGCCGAGGCCGGACCCCAGGTGCCCGACTCGTACGCCTCAGGCTTGCCATGCGCGGCCCAGTAGTCCAGCACGGGATCGAGGATCTCCCAGGACAATTCGACCTCCCTGTTCACCGGGAACAGCGAGGGTTCACCGAGCAGCACGTCGAGGATCAGCCGCTCATAGGCTTCGGGGGAGTCCTCGGCGAACGCCGACCCGTAGGAGAAGTCCATGTTGACGTCGCGGACCTCCATCGCGCTGCCGGGCACCTTGGACCCGAATCGGGTCGTGATGCCCTCGTCCGGTTGAACCCTGATCACCAGTGCGTTCTGGCCGAGTTCCTCGGTCATGGTCTTGTCGAAGGGCAGGTGCGGCGCCCGCTTGAAGATCAGCGCGATCTCGGTCACTCTGCGCCCCAACCGTTTTCCGGTGCGCAGGAAGAACGGCACACCGGCCCACCGCCGAGTGTCGACCTCCAGCGCGATGGCCGCATAGGTCTCGGTCTTCGAATCCTTCGAAAAGCCTTCTTCTTCGAGCAGCCCCACCACTTTCTCGCTGCCCTGCCAGCCCGACGCGTACTGCCCGCGTGCGGTGGTCTGATCGAGCGGCTGCATCGGCCGCGTGGCCGAGAACACCTTGATCTTCTCGATCTGCAGTTCCTTCGGACCGAAGCTGACCGGCTCCTCCATGGCGGTCAGGGCCAGCAGTTGCAGGAGATGATTCTGGATGACGTCGCGCGCGGCGCCGACCCCGTCGTAATAACCTCCGCGGCCGCCGAGCCCGATGTCCTCGGCCATCGTGATCTGCACACTGTCGACGTAGTTGTTGTTCCAGATCGGCTCGTACAGTTCGTTGGCGAACCGCAGCGCGAGGATGTTCTGCACCGTCTCCTTGCCGAGGTAGTGGTCGATGCGGAACACCGACTCCTCGGGGAACACGCTGTTGACGACCTCGTTGAGTTCCTGCGCACTCTCCAGGTCGTGGCCGAACGGCTTCTCGATCACCACGCGGCTCCAGCGGCCCTCCTGCGGGTTCGCCAAACCGGACTTGTGCAGCTGCTCGCACACCGGCTGGAACGCGTTCGGGGGAATGGACAGGTAGAAAACGTGATTTCCACCCGTTCCGCGTTCGGCGTCGAGTTTCTCGAGCGTCTCGGCAAGACGGCCGAATGCCGCGTCGTCGTCGAAAGTGCCCTGAACGAACCGGAATCCCTCGGCCAGCCGATCCCACACCTCCTGCCGAAACGGCGTGCGGGCGTGCTTCTTCACCGCCTCGTAGACCACTTGACCGAAATCCTCGTCGGCCCAGTCCCTTCGGGCGAATCCGATCAACGAGAAAGACGGAGGCAGCAGGCCACGGTTGGCCAAGTCGTAGATCGCCGGCATCAGCTTCTTGCGCGACAAGTCACCGGTGACACCGAAGATGACGATCCCGCAGGGCCCCGCGATCCGGGGCATCCGCTTGTCGCGCTTGTCGCGAAGCGGATTCACCCAGTCCGTCATTTCTTGGCGGCGTTGAGCTGTTCCTGCGTCGCCTCGAGCAACTCGAGCCACGACTTCTCGAATTTCTCCACACCCTCGTCCTCGAGGAGGCGGAACACGTCGGGCAGGTCGATACCGACGGCGGCCAACTTGTCGAAGAGCGCCTGCGATTCGTCGGCCGTGCCGGTTACCGTGTCGCCGGTGATCACGCCGTGCTCGGCGACGGCGTCGATCGTCTTCTCCGGCATGGTGTTGACCGTGTTCGGGGCGACCAACTCGGTGACGTACAAGGTGTCCGAGTACTCGGGATTCTTCACCCCGGTGGAGGCCCACAGCGGACGTTGCACACGGGCGCCGTCGCCCTTGAGCGCTTCGTAGCGCTTGCCGCCGACGAACACCTCCTCATAGGCGGCGTAGGCGAGTCGCGCGTTGGCCACACCGGCCTTACCCCGCAGATCCAGCGCCTCCTGCGTTCCGATCTTGTCCAATCGCTTGTCGATCTCGGTGTCCACGCGGGACACGAAGAACGAAGCGACCGAATGGATCTTGGACAGGTCGTGGCCCGCCTCCTTGGCCTTCTCGAGGCCTTCGAGGTAGGCGTCCATCACCAGTCGGTGGCGCTCCACGGAGAAGATCAACGTGACGTTGACCGAAATGCCCTCGGCGATCACCGCGGTGATCGCGGGTAGGCCGGCCATCGTCGCGGGGATCTTGATCAGCAGGTTGGGCCGGTCGACGGTCTTCCACAGATCGATCGCTTGCAGGATCGTCTTGTCTGTGTCGTGCGCGACCCGCGGGTCCACCTCGATCGACACCCGGCCGTCGACGCCGTCGGAGAGCTCGTACTGCTTGGCCAATACGTCGCACGCGTTGCGGACGTCGTCGGTGGTCACGGTGCGGATCGTGGCGTCCACGTCCGCGCCACGCTCGGCCAGCTCGTTGACCTGTTCGTCGTAAGCGTGTCCCTTGGACAGTGCGGCCTGGAAGATCGACGGGTTGGTGGTCACCCCGACGACACTCTTGGTGTCGATGAGCTCCTGGAGATTTCCCGTCTGCAGTCGGTCGCGCGACAGATCGTCGAGCCACACCGACACGCCTGCCTCGGACAATGCCGCGAGATTCGGATTCTGAGCCATAGCTGTGCCTTTCCTAGCGTTTCGACCTCAGTTGTCTATCGATCGCTCCGCGGCGGCCACCACAGCCTCGGGAGTGAACCCGAACTCACGGAACAACGTCTTGTGATCGGCGGACTCGCCGTAGTGCTCGATCGAGACGATCTCCCCGGTGTCGCCGACGAGCTTGTACCAGCTCTGCGCGACGGCCGCTTCGACCGCCACGCGCGCTGAAACGCTCGGAGGCAGAACCGAATCGCGGTACTCGCGCGGTTGCGACTCGAACCACTCCACGCACGGCATCGACACCACGTAGGCCGTGATGTCCTTTTCCGCCAACTGCTTTCTCGCCTCCACCGCCAGCTGTAGTTCCGAACCCGTCGCGATGATGATCACGTCCGCGTCGTCGGCGGGGTTGCCGCCGCCGAGGACGTAGCCGCCGCGGGCCACCCCGTCGGCGTCGGTGCCCTCCAGAACCGGGATGCCCTGGCGCGTCAGGATGAAACCGACCGGACCGCTGCCGTTTCCGCGGGCGATGATGCTGCGCCACGCGTACGCCGTTTCGTTGGGATCGCCCGGTCGGACCACGGACAGGTTCGGGATCGCGCGCAGCGCCGCGAGGTGTTCGATCGGCTGGTGCGTCGGGCCGTCCTCGCCGAGACCGATCGAGTCATGGGTCCAGATGTAGATGGTGTCGATGTCCATCAGCGATGCGAGCCGCACGGCCGGCCGCATGTAATCGGAGAACTGCAGGAACGTGCCGCCGAACGCGCGGGTCGGGCCGTGCAGCACGATGCCCGACAGGATCGCGCCCATCGCGTGTTCGCGCACACCGAAGTGCAGCACCCGGCCGTACCAGTCCGCCGTGAAATCGTCCGTCGAGATCGACGGCGGGCCAAACGAGTTCACCCCCTTGATGGTGGTGTTGTTACTTCCCGCGAGGTCCGCCGAACCACCCCACAATTCGGGCAGCTTCGGGGCGACGTCGTTGAGCACCTGGCCGAACGCGGCGCGGGTGGCCAACGGCTTGGAACCCGGCTCCCAGTGGGTCAGGTCCGAATCCCAGCCGTCGGGAAGTTTCTGAGCCAGCAGCCGGTCCAGCAGCTCCTTGCGCTCGGGCTCACGCTCGGCCCACGCGTCGAAGTCGGTCTGCCACTTGGCGTGTGCCTCCTTGCCGCGATCCACCAGCTTGCGGGTGTGCTCGATGACCTCCGGCCGCACCTCGAAGGTCTTGTCGGGGTCGAAGCCGAGGATCTTCTTGGTCGCCGCGACCTCGTCCTCGCCCAGCGCCGAACCATGCACGTCGCCGGTGTTCATCTTGTTGGGGGCCGGGTAGCCGATGATCGTGCGCAGCGCGATGAACGACGGTTTGTCGGTCACCGCCTTGGCGGCCCGCACGGCTTCTTCTATGCCGACGACGTTCTCGCCGCCCTCCACCTCCTGCACGTGCCAGCCGTAGGCCCGGTAGCGGGCGGCGACGTCTTCGGACAGCGCGATGTTGGTGTCGTGTTCGATCGAGATCTGGTTCTTGTCGTAGAACACGATCAGGTTGCCGAGCTGCTGGGTGCCCGCCAGCGAGGACGCCTCGCTGGTGATGCCCTCTTCGATGTCGCCGTCGGAGGCGATCACATAGATGTAGTGGTCGAACGGGCTCTCACCCCAGGGAGTGTCGGGGTCGAACAACCCGCGCTCGTAGCGCGAGGCCATCGCCATGCCGACCGCGGAGGCCAGGCCCTGTCCAAGCGGACCGGTGGTGATCTCCACGCCGTCGGTGTGGCGGAACTCCGGATGGCCCGGGGTCTTGGACTTGAACGTCCGCAGGGCTTTGATGTCGTCCAACTCCAGCCCGAATCCGCCGAGATAGAGCTGGATGTACAGAGTCAGGCTGGAATGGCCGGCAGACAGCACGAAGCGGTCGCGGCCGAGCCAGTGCACATCGCTGGGGTCGTGACGCATCTGACGTTGGAACAGCGTGTAGGCCAGCGGCGCCAGGCTCATCGCGGTTCCGGGATGGCCGTTGCCGACCTTCTGCACCGCGTCGGCCGCCAGCACGCGGACGGTGTCGACCGCCGCCGAGTCCACCTCGGTCCAGTCCTCGGGGTGATTCGGGCGGGTCAGCGCGGAGATTTCTTCGAGTGTGGTCACAGGCGCACTCCTGGTCGGCATAGAGCATTTCTCAGCTGCACGTTCAACCACCCTAGTGCGGGATGGTCGCGCAATGCAGGCCGCTGGGGCGAGATGCCGGGCAGGATTAGGACGGCGTTGTCGTGCGGTCTACCATCGTCTGTAGTAGACGCCCGCGCGCTGGGACCATTTCGACAGGAGCAACTGCGTGAGAGTTCGCGACGGTCATCACCTCGTCGACGGGGATTCGATGTCGCCGCGGGGGCGGTTCCGGACGCGAATCCGCGACACGCTTCTCGGCTACGTCTCGCTGACCAAGCCGCGGGTCATCGAACTGCTTCTGGTCACCACCATCCCGGCCATGCTGTTGGCGAGCCGGGGCACGGTCGATCCGCTGCTGATCCTGAACACCCTGTTCGGCGGACTGCTGGCCGCGGCAGGCGCCAACGCACTGAACTGCGTGGCCGACGCCGACATCGACAAGATGATGAAGCGCACCGAGCGCAGGCCGCTGGCGCGTGCCACGGTTCCGCGCAGTCACGCGCTGATCTTCGGGCTGGCCCTGTCCGTCGCGTCGTTCTTCTGGCTGTGGTGGACGACGAACATGCTGTCGGCCCATCTCGCCGGCGCGACGATCGCGTTCTACGTACTCGTCTACACGCTGTTGCTCAAGCGCCGCACCTCGCAGAACGTGGTGTGGGGTGGGGCGGCCGGCTGCATGCCGGTGATGATCGGCTGGTCCGCGGTCACCGGGACGATCGCCTGGCCCGCAGTGGTCATGTTCGCGATCATCTTCTTCTGGACTCCGCCGCACACCTGGGCGCTGGCGATGCGCTACAAGGAGGACTACCGCGCCGCGGGCGTCCCGATGCTTCCCGCGGTCGCCACCGAACGTCAGGTCACCAAGCAGATCCTGATCTACACGTATCTGACGGTGGCCGCGACGCTCGCGCTGACGCCCGTCACCGGCTGGCTGTACGCGGCGGTTGCGCTGCTGGCCGGCGGATGGTTCCTGGTGATGGCGCACCAGCTCTACAACGGAGTGCGTCGCGGCGAGGCGGTCAAGCCGCTGCGCCTGTTCCTGCAGTCGAACAACTATCTCGCCGTCGTGTTCCTGGCCCTCGCGGTCGACTCCGTCCTGGCGCTGCCCACGCTGCTGTAGCCCGCCCCGCTAGGGCACCAGCACCACCGAACCGACGGTCTTGCGGCCCTGCAGGTCGCGGTGCGCCTGCTCGGCATCGGCGAGACGATAGCGCTCGCTGACCGTGATCGTCAGCGTGCCCGACGCGATCGCATCGAGAAGTTCACCGGCACGCCACGCGAATTCGTCGGCGGTGCGGGTGTAGTGCACGAGCGTCGGCCGGGTGAGGAACAGCGAGCCCGCCGCATTGAGCAGCTGCGGGTCGAACGGCGGCACCGGCCCGCTCGAGGCCCCGAACAACGCCAGCGTGCCCCGCACCCGCAGGCTGGCCAGGCTGGCTTCGAAGGTGGCGGCCCCCACCCCGTCGTACACGGCCGCGACACCACCGTCGGTCATCTCCTTGATCTCGGCGCCGAAGGCGGCCGGGTCGGTCGGATAGTCCAGCACTCGCACCGCACCGGCCTGACGCGACAGCTCGGCCTTCTCCGGCGTCGAGACGGTGGTGATGACGCGTACCGCCATGCTGGTCGCCCACTGGGTGAGGATGAGCCCGACGCCGCCCGCACCCGCATGCACAAGCACCGAGTCGCCCTGTTGCACCGGATACAGCGACTTGATCAGGTAGTGCGCCGTCATGCCCTTGAGCAGGGATGCGGCGGCCGCATCGGGGGCCACGCCTTCCGGTACATAGGCAACGAAATCGGCTGGGGCGACGCTGTATTCGGCGTAAGCCCCGTTGGCCTGAGCGGTGACGACCCGATCACCGACCTTCAGCGCGGCGACGTCTTCACCGATCGCCGCCACGGTGCCGCACACCTCGTTGCCGACGATGAACGGCGTCTCCCGGGGGTACTGGCCGGACCGGAAGTACGTGTCGAGGAAGTTCACGCCGATGGCCTCGGCCTTGATGAGCACCTCCCCGGGGCCCGGCGTGGGCTCTGGCTTCTCGACGTAGGTGAGGACTTCGGGTCCGCCGGTCTCTGCGACTTCGATGGCATGCATGGCTCCATCGTGCCAATATCCTGGCACTCGTGAAGCTCGCGCGGCCCGACGTGTTCCATCCACGCATCGTGTTGGCCGGATGCCCGGCACTGCCGGAAGGGGACGGCGACGACGCCGGCCTGGTCGCGGCGCTGGGTAAGCGTGGGTTACACGCGCGCTGGATGTCGTGGGACGACCCGGCGACCGTGACGGCGGATCTGGTGATCCTGCGGGCGACGTGGGACTACATCGATCGCCTCGACGAATTCCTGTCCTGGACGCGGCGGGTCCGCAACCTGCTCAACCCGGCCCGGGTGGTGCCCTGGAACACCGACAAGCGCTACCTGGCCGACCTGGCGGCAGCGGGAGTGCCGACGGTCCCGAGCCGATTCTTCGCCCCCGGTGACGCGGTTGCGCTGCCGAACAGCCGCGAAGTCGTGGTCAAACCCGCCGTTGGCGTGGGATCGGTTGACACCCTTCGGTTTTCGAATCGTGAGGATGCGCGGCGGCATGCGGCCCGACTGATGGCCGCCGGTCGGACCGTGGTGATCCAGCCCTATGACCCGCGCATCGAAGACGGGGAGACCGCGTTGGTGTTCATCGGCGGCGCGCAGTCGCATGCCTTCGCGAAGGGCCCGATCCTGCAGCGGCCCGGCGAGGCGCCTTCGTTCGACGAGTCGGGTACCTACGCCAAGGAGTCCCTCGGCCCCGCCGACCCCGATTTCGAGGTCTGGGACATCGGGCACCATGCGCTGGCGGCGGCGGCCGCGCACCTGGACCTGTCCGTCGATGAGTTGCTCTACGCGCGGGTCGACGTCATCGGCGGACGCTCCGACCCACGCGTGCTGGAAGTCGAGCTCGTCGAACCGTCACTGGGCTGGATGCAGCTGGACGAAACCACCAGGTCCCGGCAGCAGCGCGAGTTCGTCGTCGCCGTCGAATCAGCGCTCGACCGGTTCGGGCTCGGCCCGCTCTCGCATCGACGCCCATAGCGCGGCCGTCGCGGCGGTACAGAGCGCAGCGCCCGCGACGTGCACGGCCACCAACGCGGCCGGCACATCCAATGCATACTGCACGCGCCCCACCAGAGCCTGGGCGGCGACAAGGGCGAGCAGCACGGCCAGTCGCCGCACGACATGTCGCGGTGCGGCCACGGCTCGCAACGCGAACACCAGCGCCACCAACAAAGACAGGTACGCCACCAGTAGCGTCGCGTGCACCTGCACCAGCGTCACGATCTCCACCTGCAACCGCGGCACCGGCGCCTCGATGCTCTTGTCCCCGGCATGTGGGCCTGCGCCCGTCACCAACGTGCCGGTCACGAGCACCGCAGCCAGCGCGACTCCGGTGAGAAACGTCAGTTGCCGCAACGGTTCGGGCACGCGTCGGATCGGCACTCCGTCGTCGGGCTCGCCGATCTTGACGAACAACAGCACAGCGAGCCAGACCATGGTCATCGAGACCAGCAGGTGGATCGCGACCGTCCACCACAGCAGCCCGGTCAACACCGTGATGCCGCCGATCACCGCCTGAACCACCGTCGACACCGGCATCAGCCATGCGTATACGAGCACCTCGCGGCGGCGGCGGGCCCGCGTCACGGCCAGCACGGCCGCCGCGGCGGTGAGCACGACGAGGAAGGTGACCATGCGGTTGCCGAATTCGACCGCCTGGTGCACCACCGGAACCTCCGCGACAGGCACCGGTGTGAAACTGCCCGGGAAGCACTGCGGCCAGGTCGGGCAGCCCAGCCCGGACGCGGTGACGCGGACGATCGCGCCCGTCACCGAGATCCCGCCCTGGGTCAGGATGACCAGGAAGGCGATGACGCGCTGGGTCCGCAGGCTGGGCAGCGGCAGCAGATCGACCAGCCGCAGAAAGGCGCGTCGCACGGTTCCGATGGTAGAGCAGCGCAACTACACGCCGTAGTAGCGGGTGAGCCGGTTACCGGGGCGACACGAACGGAACCAGGACCTCGTCGACCAGTTGCACGACCAGATCGTCGTCGATGCGGTCGCCGGTGATCAGCAGTCGATGCCACAGCACGCTCTGCCCCAACTCGCGGGCGATCTCAACGGGAACGTCGGCGCGCACGTCGCCGCGGGCAACACCACGCGCCAACAACGCGGCCATCTCCTCTTTGCGCCAGCCGATGACGCCGTTGCGGAAGGCCTCGGTGAGGTCTGGGTCGTGGGAGCCGGCCGCGATCGCGGCGCGGATCAGCGGCGCCCGAGGGCCGGTGAACAGCGCGGCCCATCCGCGCAATACGGCGAGCATGTCGCCGCGGTAACTCCCCGTGTCCTCGTGCGGAATGGCCTCGGTCGCGATGCTGAGCAGCGTGTCTCGGAGCAGGGCGGTGGCGTCGGGCCAGCGACGGTAGAGCACGGGTTTGCTCGTTGCGGCCGCCGCGGCGACGGCCTCCATCGTGACACCGGCCGGTCCGACCCGGGCGAGCAGATCGAGCGCCGCGTCACGGATCGCGGCGTCGAGTTCTTGGCCGCGCCGACGCGCCATCCGCCACTCCTTCGAGAAGAAACGCTTGCGTATCTTAACGCGGAAGCTTACCGTCGGGCTATAAGAAACGCATCCGTATCTTAGGAGGATCCCATGGCTCGCCCGGTGCTTTATCCGCTGCGCTGCGTCGACACCGCGACCGTGCACTATCTCGACCATCGCCATGGCAGGCGCCGCATCACCATCGACCACCGGCCGCTCGCGGAAGTAACCCCGGCGATGCTCCTCGACTGGTTCACGCACCTCGGCGAAACGATGGCGTACGGGGGAGAGGTCATCGACCGCTATCTCGCCTGGCACCCGATCGATCACATCCACTGGGCGTTGGCCCGTCCGGCACCGGGAGGTGGTGCGGCCGATGGCGCGCGATTCCGCATGGTCGAGGCGTTCGGTGGGCGACCCGAATACAAGATCGACGAGATCGCAAGGGTCGAAAAGCTCGACGAGACCGGCATCCGACTGGTCAAACGCGTTGCGGGGATTCCGATCTTCCAGTTGGAGCACACCTGGTCTGCGGGTGCCGACGGCGCCCACTACGTGACGGTGATGGATCTCGGCGCGCGCTCACCGCTGCTCACGCCCGTGAACAGGATCGTGCGCCGACGGTTCCCGGACCACAAGTTGCGCGCCTGGGTGAAGCACAACATCGAAGAGGTCGGACAGCTCGAATATCTGCTGCCGCAGCTGCGCTCAGGTGAAGCGGAACCAGCGCAGCGCGCACAGTGCGGCGACGGCGCCCCAGACCGCGAGCACCAGAAGGCCGAACCAGTCCACTGACAACGTCATCGCCTGGGTCAGTGCTTCGGTGAGGGCACCGGACGGCGTCAACCGGGCCACCCACTGCGCGGCGGAGGGCACCATGCCGCCCTCGAGCGTCAGCGCGCCGAGCCCCGCGAACACGAACCAGAGCAAGTTCGCCAGCGCCAAGACGATCTCGGCGCGTAGGGTGCCACCGAGCAGCAGCCCCAGCGCCGCGAAACCCGCTGTGCCCAAGGCGATCACCGCTGCGCCGAGCGCGAGCCCCGCCAGATGCGGTCGCCAGCCGAGGGCAACCCCGATGGTGCCCAACACGATCGCCTGCAGGAATACCACCGCGACCACCGCCAGCGATTTGCCCGCGATGATGCCCCACACCGGAAGGGCCGTGGCGCCAAGGCGTTTGAGCGCCCCATAGCGGCGGTCGAATGCCACGGCGATCGCCTGCCCGGTGAACGCGGTGGAGATCACGGCCAGCGCCATGATGGCGGGTACGAACGTCGCCGCCCGGTTCGGCCCGAACGACCCCAGCGGCAGCAGCGTCAAGCCCACCAGCAACGTGATCGGAATGAACATCGTCAACAGGAGCTGTTCGCCGTTGCGCAGCAGCAGCCGCACCTCCAGGCCGAACTGCGCGGCGAGCATCTTCTGCACCGAGGCCGGCCCCGGATCGGGTGTGAAGGTGCCCGGCGCAAAGCGATTCGTCATTACGGCCGCAACTCCCGCCCGGTCAGGTCGAGGAACACGTCCTCGAGGCTTCGCTGTTCGACGCGCATATCGGTGGCCAGCACATCGAGACGCGCGCACCACGCCGTCACCGTCGCCAAGACCTGGGGGTTGATTGCGCCCTCGACGAGGTATTCGCCCGGCGCGGTCTCGGTTGCCTGGTAAGTCTCGGGCAGTGCGGAAACCAGCAGCGACAGGTCGAGCATGCGCGGGGCGCGGAACCGCAGCTGGTTCTCGGCGCCGCTGCGCATCAGCTCCTCGGGCGAACCGGTGGCCACCGGGACGCCGTGGTCGATGATCATGATGCGGTCGGCCAGCTCCTCGGCCTCGGTGAGCTGATGGGTGGTCAGCACGACGGTCACGCCGTCGCGGCGCAGCGCATCGATCAACTCCCACACCACTATTCGCGCATGCGCGTCCATCCCCGCGGTCGGCTCGTCGAGAAAGACCAGCTCCGGACGGCCGACCACCGCGCAGGCCAGCGCCAGCCGCTGCTGCTGGCCACCGGACAGCCTGCGGTAGGTCGTGCGCGCCGCCTCGGTCAGCCCCAGAGTGTCCATCAGCCATGCCGGATCGAGCGGGTTGGCCGCGTAGGACGCCACCAGGTTGAGCATCTCGCCGGCGCGGGCCGCCGGGTAGCCGCCGCCGCCCTGCAGCATCACGCCGATGCGCTCACGCAACCGGGCGTTGTCGCCGAACGGGTCGAGGCCGAGGATCTCGATGGTGCCGGAGTCGGGCCGGATGAAGCCCTCGCACATCTCGACGGTGGTGGTCTTCCCGGCGCCGTTGGGTCCGAGCAGCGCGAACACCTCGGCGGCCTGCACCTGCAGGTCGAGTTCGGACACCGCGACGGTCGACCCGTAGCGCTTCGTGACCCCGCTGAGGCGCACGGGCACGGGGGGCGAAGCCCCGGATCCAGAGTGGGTCACGGGGACTCAGCGTAAGCGTCGGGCCGCGCGGGCTGTGGTGGCGGTGGTGGCGGTTGTTCGTGCGGCGGGCTGGCCACGCTGCGCCAGGGCAACCGGTTGTAGGTGAGCAGAAACAGCGCGGCAACGATCACGGTGCTCGCCGCGGTAGCGAGAAGAATCTGGAAAACCGTGAAGCGATCGCCGTTGGCGGTGGGGCCGAAGATGCCGACGGCCAGCGTCACCACGATCGTGGTGCTGCGGAATGCCGGCCGGGTGGCCCACGCCGCGAGGGGCAGGACGGCCCACAGCACGTACCAGGGCTGGACGACCGGAAACAGCAGCACCGTCACCCCCAGCGCGACGCCGAGCCCGCCCACCGGATGCAGGCGTCCCCGCAGAACGAGCAGCAACAGCCAGGTCACCAGGATCGCGATGATGAACACGCCGATCGCACGCGTGAGTCCCAGCACCGCCGTGGTGTGGTCGCCGAGCCCCAGCAGGATGCCGACCTGACCGGTGCCCAGGGCCAGCAGGGTGGGCAGCGACATCCAGCTGCGCACCACGTTGGCGGTGCCCAGCGTGTTCAGCCAGCCGAACCCCAGGCCGCTGGCCCACCCGATCAGCGCCATCACCACCACCGACACCGCGGTCAACGATCCGCCGGCCAGGAAGAACGCCTTGACTGTGCCGCCCCATCGACAGGCCAGCGCCATCGCGACGAAACCCAGCGCCAGCAGCGACGGCAATTTGACCTGCGAGGACAGCGTGATCAGCACGACGCCGACCAGCAGCATCGTCAGCGGCCACCAGCGCGCCCACTGCTCACGTCCCTGCGGCCAGGACAGTGGTCTGGGCAGCAGCGGCGCGGCGGCGTCGACACCGCGCAGCGCGAACTCGGTGCCGGCAAGCATGAGGCCCAGCATCAGCGCCTCGTTGTGGATACCCCCGACCAGATGCATGATCAGCAGCGGATTGGCGGCGCCCAGCCACAGCGCGCTCACCTCGGCGACGCCGCAGCGCCGGGCCAGGCGGGGGGTCGCCCAGACGATCAGGCCCACGCCGAGCAGCACGACCAATCGGTGGCACAGCACCGCGGCGACGATGTTCTCACCCGTCAGCGCCGAGATACCCTGACCGATCCACAGGAAGAGCGGCCCGTACGGCGCGGGTGTCTCGCGCCACATGTTCGGCACCGAGAGCGTGAACACGTGGTCCAGGCCCAGCCCGGTGGCCGGGCCGACTCGATACGGGTCGAGGCCTTTGACGCCGATCTCGCTCTGCGCCAGATAGGAGTAGACGTCGCGGCTGTACATCGGCGGGGCGATGAGCAGTGGCAGCACCCACAGCCACAACAGCCGGTCGAGTTGGCTGCGCGACATGCGTCGGTCGCCGAGAGCGAACCGCCCGAGCATCAGCCAGGCCAGCGCCATCATCACCGCGCCGGTGGTGGTCATGGTCAGGCTCACGGTCTGGATGCGCGAGGGCAGGTTGAGCAACCGCACACCGAACGTCGGGTCCTGCACGACCGGCCTGGCCCCGACGCCGAGCGCACCGATCGCCATCAGGACGGTGCCGGCCGCGCCGAACAGCCGTGTCCGGCGCAGCGCGATGACCTCGGCATCATTGAGCGGCGAGCCCACCGGGCGTTCGTCGGCGTGCCAACGGGCGATCGACGAGCTGAACGACGGGAGGCGGGCTGCCACCTCAGCAGCGTAACCGTCCACGTCATGGCTGCCGTCCCGCTAAGGGTGCCCTTGCTTTACAGCGGTTTCCGAATTCCGTCACAATAGTGTTGTGAAATTCAGTCCGGAGGCAGGAGCCGATCGCCACACGCGTGGTGCGATCGTGCAATTGCTGCTCGAATCCGGACCGATCACCGCCGGTGAGATCGGCGAACAGCTCGGAATCTCCGCTGCGGGCGTGCGTCGCCACCTCGACGCATTGATCGAGGCCGGCGACGCGCAGGCCAGCGCGGCGGCGGCCTGGCAGCACACCGGCCGCGGCAGGCCCGCGAAACGGTACCGGCTCACCGCGGCGGGTCGCGCCAAGCTCGGCCACGCCTACGACGACCTGGCCGCGGCGGCCATTCGTCAGCTACGCGAGATCGGCGGCGATGACGCCGTGCGGACGTTCGCGCGGCGCCGTATCGACGGGATCCTCGCGGGAGTAACCAAGGGCCCCGATGACGTTGTATCCAAAGCCGACCGGGTGGCCGACGCGCTGACCAAGGCCGGCTACGCGACCAGTGTGACTTCGGTGACACCGGCGCCTGGATCAATCCACGGAATCCAGCTGTGTCAGCATCACTGTCCGGTCTCACACGTCGCGGAGGAGTTCCCCGAGTTGTGCGAGACCGAGCGTGAGGCTTTCGCGGAGATTCTGGGAACCCACGTGCAGAGGCTCGCCACCATCGTCAACGGCGACTGCGCCTGCACAACGCACGTACCTCTGGTCGAAAAGATCAGTGCTTCAGCCCCAACAGCCCCCACTAGCAAGCAAGGAGCGTCGAGATGACGACGACACCTGAGGTCCACAAGGTAGGCGAACCGCTCAGCCAGGATGAGGCGATCGCCTCGCTGAGCCGGTACGGCTACGGCTGGGTGGACTCCGACGTCGCGGGCGCCAGCGCACAGCGCGGGTTGTCCGAGGCGGTGGTTCGCGACATCTCCGGCAAGAAGGACGAGCCGCAGTGGATGCTCGACATCCGGCTGAAGGCGCTGCGCACCTTCGAGAAGAAGCCGATGCCGAACTGGGGTTCCAACCTCGAGGGCATCGACTTCGACAACATCAAGTACTTCGTGCGGTCCACCGAGAAGCAGGCGGCCACGTGGGACGACCTGCCCGAGGACATCCGCAACACCTACGACAAGCTGGGCATCCCGGAGGCGGAGAAGCAGCGCCTGGTCTCCGGTGTCGCGGCGCAGTACGAGTCCGAGGTGGTCTACCACCAGATCCGCGAGGACCTGGAGGCGCAGGGCGTCATCTTCCTCGACACGGACACCGCGCTGCGCGAGCATCCGGAGATCTTCAAGCAGTACTTCGGCACCGTGATCCCAGCCGGCGACAACAAGTTCTCCGCGCTGAACACGGCGGTCTGGTCGGGTGGTTCGTTCATCTACGTCCCGCCCGGTGTGCACGTCGACATTCCGCTGCAGGCCTACTTCCGGATCAACACCGAGAACATGGGCCAGTTCGAGCGCACGCTGATCATCGTCGACGAGGGTGCCTACGTGCACTACGTCGAGGGCTGCACCGCGCCCATCTACAAGAGCGACTCGTTGCACTCCGCGGTCGTGGAGATCATCGTCAAGTCCGGCGGGCGCTGCCGCTACACGACCATCCAGAACTGGTCGAGCAACGTCTACAACCTGGTCACCAAGCGGGCCCGGGCCGAGGCCGGCGCGACGATGGAGTGGGTCGACGGCAACATCGGCTCCAAGGTCACCATGAAGTACCCCGCGGTGTGGATGACCGGTGAGCACGCTCGCGGTGAGGTGCTCTCGGTGGCGTTCGCCGGCGAGGGGCAGCATCAGGACACCGGCGCCAAGATGCTGCACCTGGCGCCCAACACGTCGAGCAACATCGTGTCCAAGTCGGTCGCCCGCGGCGGCGGTCGGGCCTCCTACCGCGGCCTGGTCCAGGTCAACAAGGGTGCCCACGGATCGCGGTCGAGCGTGAAATGCGATGCGCTGCTTGTCGATACGATCAGCCGCTCCGACACCTACCCCTACGTCGACATCCGTGAGGACGACGTGACGATGGGCCACGAGGCCACCGTGTCCAAGGTCAGCGAGGATCAGCTGTTCTATCTGATGAGCCGCGGCCTGACCGAGGACGAGGCGATGGCGATGGTGGTGCGCGGCTTCGTCGAGCCGATCGCCAAGGAGCTTCCGATGGAGTACGCGCTGGAGCTCAACCGGCTGATCGAGCTGCAGATGGAAGGGGCTGTGGGCTAAGTGAGTTCCCCTCTGCAGACAGCGGTCGAAGGGACACCAGCCGGGTCGGCACTCAACAAGGGCGAGATCTTCACGTCCTTCGACGTGAACGCCTTCGAGGTGCCCGGCGGCCGCGACGAGATCTGGCGGTTCACGCCGTTGAAGCGCCTGCGCGGCCTGCACGACGGTTCCGCCGTCGCCACCGACAGCGCACGCATCACCGTGAGGGAGTGCCCCGGTGTCACCGTCGAGACGGTCGGTCGCGATGACGAGCGGCTCGGCCAGGGCGGTGTGCCCGCCGACCGAGTTGCCGCACAGGCGTATTCGTCGTTCGACACCGCCACCATCGTCACGGTCGGCCGTGACACCGAGGTCGCCGAACCGATCGAGATCGACATCGACGGCCCCGGCGAGGGCGCGGTGGCCTACGGGCATCTGCAGATCCGCGTCGAGGAGCTTTCGCGCGCGATCGTCGTCGTGGACTTGCGTGGCAGCGGGACCTACGCCGACAACGTCGAGATCATCGTCGGCGATTCGGCAGGCCTCGGGGTGATCTGGATCGCCGACTGGGCCGACGACACCGTTCACGTCAGCGCACATCACGCCCGCCTCGGCAAGGATGCCGTGCTCGGCCACGTGAACGTGACGCTCGGCGGGGACGTGGTGCGAACGACGGCCACGGTGCGGTTCACCGGACCCGGCGGCGACGCCAAGATGCTCGGCACCTACTTCGCCGACGACGGCCAGCACTTCGAGTCGCGGCTACTGGTCGACCACGCCCATCCGAACTGCAAATCCGATGTGCTGTACAAGGGTGCGCTGCAAGGTGATCCGGCATCCAACCGGCCCGATGCGCACACCGTGTGGGTCGGCGACGTGTTGATCCGCGCGGAGGCCACCGGCACCGACACCTTCGAGGTGAACCGCAACCTGCTGCTCACCGACGGCGCTCGGGCGGACTCGGTGCCGAACCTCGAGATCGAGACGGGCGAGATCATCGGCGCCGGACATGCCAGTGCCACCGGGCGTTTCGACGACGAGCAGTTGTTCTATCTGCGGGCCCGCGGCATCCCCGAGGATCAGGCGCGGCGTTTGGTGGTGCGCGGCTTCTTCAACGAGATCATCGCCAAGATCGCCGTGCCCGCGGTCCGCGAGCGCCTCACCGAAGCAATCGAACGAGAACTAGCGATCACGGAATCGAGAACAACCCAATCATGACCACACTTGAAGTCAAGAACCTGCACGTCTCGGTGCAAACCCCTGAGCAGACCGAGATCCCGATCCTCAAGGGCGTCGACCTGACCGTGAAATCGGGGGAGACCCACGCGGTGATGGGGCCGAACGGCTCGGGCAAATCCACGCTTTCCTACGCGATCGCCGGGCACCCCAAGTACACGGTGACGTCCGGTTCGATCACGCTCGACGGGCAGGACGTGCTCCAGATGAGCATCGACGAGCGAGCCCGCGCCGGCCTGTTTCTCGCGATGCAATATCCGGTCGAGGTGCCGGGAGTCTCGATGTCGAACTTCCTGCGCACGGCGGCGACGGCGGTGCGCGGTGAGGCCCCGAAGCTGCGGCACTGGGTCAAAGAGGTCAAGTCCGCGATGGGCGACCTCGAGATCGACCCCTCGTTCTCCGAACGCAGTGTGAACGAGGGGTTCTCGGGTGGCGAGAAGAAGCGCCACGAGATCCTGCAGCTGGCCCTGCTCAAGCCGAAGATCGCGATCCTCGACGAGACCGACTCCGGCCTGGACGTCGACGCGCTGCGGGTGGTCAGCGAGGGCGTCAACCGCTACGCCGAGACCGAGAACGGCGGCGTGCTGTTGATCACCCACTACACACGAATCCTGCGCTACATCCAGCCGCAGTTCGTCCACGTCTTCGTCGACGGCCGCATCGTCACTTCCGGTGGTCCCGAGCTCGCTGACGAGCTCGAGGAGAAGGGCTACGTCCGCTTCGCGCAGACGGCTGCCGCGGAGGCGTAGCCATGACCGCCACCGTTCGCCCGCTGGATCTGACCGCCATCCGCGCGGACTTCCCGATCCTGAAGAAGCAGATGCGCGGCGGAAACACGTTGGCGTATCTCGATTCCGGGGCGACCTCGCAACGGCCGGTGCAGGTCCTCGACGCCGAGCGCGAGTTCCTCGTGACCTCCAACGGCGCGGTGCACCGCGGCGCGCACCAGTTGATGGAGGAGGCGACCGACGCCTACGAGGACGGCCGGGCGGACATCGCGGCGTTCGTCGGCGCCGATCCCGATGAGTTGGTGTTCACCAAGAATGCGACCGAGGCGATCAACCTGGTCTCGTACGCGATGGGAGACAAGCGGTTCGACCACGGCGTCGGGCCCGGCGACGTGATCGTGACGACCGAACTCGAACACCACGCCAACCTGGTTCCGTGGCAGGAGTTGGCGCGCCGGACGGGAGCGACGCTCAAGTGGTACGGCGTCACCGAGGACGGCCGCATCGACCTGGATTCGCTGCAGCTCGATGAGCGTGTGAAAATCGTTGCGTTCAGCCATCATTCGAATGTCACCGGCGCATTGGCGCCGGTCGACGAGTTGGTCACGCGGGCCAAGGCCGTCGGCGCGCTGACCCTGCTCGACGCCTGCCAGTCGGTGCCGCATCAGCCTGTCGATCTGCATGCGCTCGGCGTGGACTATGCCGCGTTCTCCGGGCACAAGATGTTGGGGCCGACGGGGATCGGCGTGCTGTACGGACGCTCTGCGCTGATGAATGCGATGCCACCGTTTCTGACCGGCGGCTCGATGATCGAGACCGTCACGATGGAGGAGACGACGTACGCGCCTGCGCCGCAGCGCTTCGAGGCGGGAACGCCGGTGACGTCGCAAGTGGTCGGTTTGGCCGCCGCCGCGCGCTACCTGCGCGAGATCGGGATGAGCGCCGTCGAAGCGCACGAAGCCGAGCTCGTGGCCGCCGCGCTGAAGGGACTGTCCGCAATCGACGGCGTACGCATCATCGGCCCGACCTCGCTGGAGAACCGGGCGTCGCCGGTCAGTTTCGTGGTCGACGGAGTTCATGCGCACGATGTCGGCCAGGTGCTCGACGACGAGGGCGTGGCGGTGCGTGTCGGCCATCACTGCGCGTGGCCGCTGCATCGGCGGTTCGGGATCGCCGCGACCGCGCGGGCGTCGTTCGCGGTGTACAACACTATCGACGAGGTCGACCGGTTGGTGGCTGGTGTGCGCCGGGCCGTGGAATTCTTCGGCAGGGACTGACGTGCGGCTGGATCAGATCTATCAGGAAGTGATCCTCGATCACTACAAGCGTCCGCACAACCGTGGATTGCGTGAGCCGTACGGAGCTCAGGTCCATCACGTCAACCCGACGTGTGGCGACGAGGTGACGCTGCGGGTGGCGCTGTCCGACGACGGTGAGCAGGTGGTCGACATCTCCTATGACGGGCAGGGCTGTTCGATCAGCCAGGCCTCGACATCGGTGCTGACCGATCAGGTGATCGGCCAGAGCGTCGGCGACGCACTCAAAACGGTCGCCGCCTTCAGCGAGATGATCTCCTCGCGCGGGACCGTCGAGGGCGACGAGGACGTCATCGGGGACGGCATCGCGTTCGCCGGCGTCGCGAAGTACCCGGCGCGGGTCAAGTGCGCGTTGCTGGGGTGGATGGCTTTCAAAGATGCACTGTCACAGGCATCGGAGAGATTTCAGGAGGCAGGATGAGTGATACCGCAGTGCCCAACGAGGAACTGTTGTTCGATCTCGAGGAGGCGATGCGCGACGTCGTCGACCCCGAGCTCGGTATCAACGTCGTCGATCTGGGCTTGGTCTACGGGATCGACGTCGAGCAGGGGGAGCAGGGCAAGGTCGCGTTGATCGACATGACGTTGACCTCGGCCGCCTGCCCGCTCACCGATGTGATCGAGGACCAGTCGCGCACAGCGCTGGTCGGCGCGGGGCTGGTCAACGAGCTGAAGATCAACTGGGTGTGGAACCCGCCGTGGGGGCCGGACAAGATCACCGAGGACGGCCGCGAGCAGTTGCGCGCGTTGGGTTTCACCGTCTAGCTCAGGCAGCGTCGGGTCTGGCCCGCGACGGCCTCGTGGAGTCAGCCTTCGAATCACGGCGGGCACAAATCTGTGCCGCCGTCGCCGAATCGACAATTGTCGAATCTCGTGTCTTCGGCGACAGATGTTTACCCCGAACCCGCACGCGCGCTGATCGATTCGAAGGCGGATGCGTCGAGGGTCCGCACCGCGCTGGTCGCGAGCCTCGTCGGAACCACGATCGAGTGGTACGACTTCTTTCTCTATGCGACCGCGGCGAGCCTGGTGTTCAACCAGGCGTTCTTCCCCGATCAGAGCTCGCTGGTCGGGACGCTGTTGTCCTTCGCGACGTTCGCGGTCGGGTTCATCGTGCGCCCGATCGGCGGCTTCGTGTTCGGCCACGTCGGCGACCGGATCGGCCGGAAGAAGACGCTGGCACTCACCATGGTCCTGATGGGCGGTGCGACCGCTCTGATGGGGGTGCTGCCCACCGCCGCCCAGATCGGGGTGCTCGCGCCCATCCTGTTGGTACTCCTGCGCGTCGTACAAGGTTTCGCGCTCGGCGGCGAATGGGCCGGGGCGATTTTGCTCGCCGTCGAACACAGTCCGGCGCATCGGCGTGGCTTAGCGGGCAGCGTGCCTCAAGTCGGTCTGGCGCTCGGGCTCGCACTGGGCACCGGCGTGTTCGCGCTGCTCCAAATCGCCTTGCCGGAGGATGCCTTCGAGTCGTACGGCTGGCGGATCGCGTTCTTGTTCAGCATCGTGCTGGTGGTCTTCGGTTTCATCGTTCGATGGAAGGCGACCGAGACACCGGCCTTCGAGAAGGTCCGCGACGAGGACGACCGCTCGGCAGCGCCGCTGCGTGACGTGTTCCGCCCTCCCGCGCTGCGCAATACGGTGCTGGGACTGTTGTCGCGATGGGGCGAGGGCGCGGCCTTCAATACATGGGGCGTGTTCGCGATCTCGTATGCGACCGGAACACTGAAGCTGGAGCGGGTTCCGGTGCTCATCGCCGTCACGGTCGCGGCGCTGCTGATGGCCGCGCTGCTCCCCGTCTCGGGATTGCTGACCGACCGGTTCGGGGCGCGAGCGGTGTACGCGAGCGGGATCGCTGCCTACGCCGTCGCGGTGTTCCCGGTGTTCGCGTTGTTCAACACCGGCAGCATGACCGCCTACGCGCTCGGAATGTTGGTGGTGTTCGGCGTGATTCACGCGTGGTTCTACGGTGCCCAGGGCACGCTCTACGCGTCGCTGTATCCGGCACGAATCCGCTACACCGGGCTGTCGACGGTGTACCAGCTGTCGGGGGTCTACGCGTCGGGTCTGACCCCGCTGATCCTGACCGCGTTGATCGCCGCCACGAATCAGTCGCCGTGGCTCGCGTGCACCTACCTCGTGGTCACCGCGTTGATCAGCGTCGTGGCCACATTGCTGCTGCGGCCGAAGGCTTTGACGGAAATCTGAACGCCGGCACCGGGCCTGCCGGAGCAGGGACGGTGGTGTTGGTATTCGGAATTGCCGACATTGTCATACGAAGTCGTGGACGAAGAGCCCAGAATGATCTCGTGGTCACGGTCCCGGCGTTCGTCTGGCGGGGCGGGTTCGGATGGCGCGCGCTGTTGATCGGCGGCTGTGTCGGGCTCTGCCTCGGCGTTTTGGCGTGGCTCGATTCCGGCTTCCTCCTCAGCGCTGTCATCGTCACGGTGGTCGTCGGCACGTTCTACGGCATCTGGATGGCGCGCCGGATGAACCGGTACTGGCCGGGATCGAGAGAGCTCACAGGTCAGGAGCGGGTCGCGGTCGTGCGCGCGGTGCGAAGCGGGGGCGACCTGGCCGATTCCCGGCTGGCGGGGCCAGAAATCGACTACGCGCGGGGGTTGTGCGCCGCGGCGGAAGAGGCCCGTCCACTGCGGTGGGTGTTGGTCATCGCCCTGGTCGTCGCGCTGGGCGCGGCGGTCTGGGACGCCTTCTTCGGCTCCTGGGGTAACGCGGTGGCATCCGTCATCTACCTGGTCGCACTGCTTGTCGAGCTGTTCTGGTGGCCGCGACGGCAATCCCAGCTGCTGACCCACGCCCGTACGCTCGATGCGGTATGAGCCATCCTTACGTCGCCACCCGCCGTCAACTGCGTGGTGTGGCCGAAAGCCTCATCGCAGGCCCCCAGTACCGGTCCGCGGGCACGATCCGGCTCGCGGTGCGCCCCGACGGTTTCGCCGCCGTCGCGTTACCCCTGTCGGTGCACGGGACGGAGCTGGTCTTCCCGGACGGCAGCGTTGCGCTGGCCGGCCGCGTCGCGGCCATCGCCGAGGCGGCCGGCGTGGTACCCGGGCCGCCGGAGGGCGTCTACCGGATCGTCGATCCGTTGCCCGCCCACGCCGAGCTCGCACTCGATCCCGATGCGGCGGCGTGGCTCCAGCGGGCCCACTACGCGGGTGGATATGCCCTCAAACATGTTCTGCCGCAGCAACATCCGACGCTGTGGCCGGAGCACTTCGATGTCGCCGCTGTCGAGGACGAGGTGAACTACGGGGTGTCGGCCGGTGACGAGACCCACCCGACGCCGTACGCATACGTCGGCCCATGGCAGAAGCGGACGGGACCGTTCTGGAATGCGCCGTTCGGAGCCCTCTACCCGCTCGACGCCACGCACGACGTCGACACGCTGGCCGCGCGGGTCACCGAGTTCTTCGAGCGCGGCCGCACTGAACTGGGTATCCGCCCGTAGGCTGGGAACAGACAGCTGACCATCAGCGTTAGGAAGCAACGTGGCTACCCAAGACATCACTGCCGAACAATTCAACGACACCATCAACGACAACGAGATCGTGCTGGTGGACTTCTGGGCGTCGTGGTGTGGCCCGTGTAAGGCGTTCGCCCCCACATTCGCGGCGTCCTCCGAACAACACCCCGACGTCGTGTACGCCAAGGTCGACACCGAGGCCGAGCAGGCGCTGGCCGCTGCGGCCGACATCCGGTCCATCCCCACGCTGATGGCGTTCAAGAAGGGCAAGCTGGTGTTCAACCAGGCGGGCGCGCTGCCGCCCGCGGCCCTGGAGGAACTGGTCCAGCGCGTCAAGGAGTTCGACATCGACGCGGCGATCGCCGCGCAGGACAACGGCCAGCCGGAGTGAACCCCCGCACGCGATAGCGTGCATGCGTGAGCGAGCACGCAGAGAACGAGCAGAGCAACTTCGTCCTGGTCGACCGGCCGCGACCCGGCGTCGCACTGGTGACGTTGAACCGCCCCGAGCGAATGAACTCCATGGCGTTCGACGTCATGGTTCCGCTCAAGAAGGTGCTCGACGAGCTGACCTACGACAACTCCGTGCGGGCGGTCGTGCTCACCGGCGCAGGCCGCGGATTCTCCTCGGGCGCCGACCACAAGTCGGCCGGTTCGGTGCCTCACATCGACGGTTTGACCCGGCCGACGTTCGCGCTGCGCTCGATGGAGGTGCTCGACGACGTCATCCTCGCCCTGCGCAAAATGCACCAGCCGGTCATCGCGGCGGTCAACGGCGCCGCGATCGGCGGGGGCCTGTGCCTGGCGCTGGCCTGCGATATCCGTGTGGCGGCCGACGGTGCTTACTTCCGCGCGGCCGGCATCAACAACGGCCTGACCGCCAGCGAGCTGGGACTGTCCTATCTGCTTCCGCGCGCCATCGGCACGTCACGGGCGTTCGAGCTGATGCTGACCGGCCGCGACGTCGACGCCGCGGAGGCCGAACGCATCGGGTTGGTGTCGCGAGCGGTGCCCGACGACCAGCTGCTCGAGGTTTGCTACCAGATGGGGGAGCGCATCGCCGCGTTCTCCCGGCCCGGAATCGAGTTGACCAAGCGCACACTTTGGAGTGGACTGGACGCCGGTAGCCTGGAAGGGCACATGCAAGCCGAGGGCCTCGGACAACTGTTCGTCCGTTTGCTCACCGCCAACTTCGAAGAAGCGGTGGCAGCGCGCGCCGAAAAACGAGACCCCGTATTCACCGACGACAAGTAAGGACCGCACAGCGTGATCACCGCAACGGACCTGGAGGTCCGCGCCGGGGCGCGCACGTTGCTGTCCACCGACGGAACCGCGCTTCGCGTACAGCCCGGCGACCGGATCGGACTGGTCGGCCGCAACGGCGCGGGTAAGACCACCACGATGCGCATCCTCGCCGGTGAGGGTGAACCGTATGCGGGCGACATCGTCCGCAACGGCGAAATCGGTTACCTGCCACAGGATCCCAGAGAAGGCGACCTGGATGTGCTGGCCCGCGACCGGGTGCTCTCGGCGCGCGGCCTGGACACCCTGCTCGCCGACCTCGAAAAACAGCAGCTGCTGATGGCCGAAGTCGCCGACGACGCCGCCCGCGACAAGGCCGTGCGCAAGTACGGTCAGCTCGAGGAGCGCTTCGCCGCGCTGGGCGGTTACGCCGCCGAGAGTGAGGCGGGCCGTATCTGCGCGAGCCTCGGACTGCCGGAGCGGGTCCTCACCCAACCGCTGCGCACACTGTCCGGCGGTCAGCGCCGCCGCGTGGAGCTGGCCCGGATTCTGTTCGCGGCCTCCGACAGCGGCGCGGGCTCGAGCACGACGCTGCTGCTCGACGAACCGACCAACCACCTCGACGCCGACTCCATCGGCTGGCTGCGTGACTTTCTGCAGAACCATCCCGGGGGCCTGGTGGTCATCAGCCACAACGTCGACCTGCTCGCCGACGTGGTGAACCGGGTGTGGTTCCTCGACGCCGTGCGCAGCGAGGTCGACGTCTACAACATGGGCTGGCAGAAATATCTCGACGCCCGCGCCACCGACGAAGCCCGGCGCCGCCGCGAACGCGCCAACGCCGAACGCAAGGCGTCCGCGTTGCGCGCCCAAGCGGCCAAGATGGGGGCCAAGGCCACCAAAGCCGTTGCCGCGCAGAACATGTTGCGTCGCGCCGACCGGATGATGGCCGCGCTCGACGAGGAACGCGTCGCCGACAAGGTGGCCCGTATCAAGTTCCCCACCCCCGCGCCGTGTGGGCGCACCCCGCTCGTCGCCAAGGGGCTGACCAAGAACTACGGCTCGCTCGAGGTCTTCACCGGCGTCGACCTGGCGATCGACCGAGGCTCGCGGGTGGTGGTGCTCGGGCTCAACGGCGCCGGCAAGACCACCCTGTTGCGCCTGCTGGCGGGCACCGAGACGCCCGACGCCGGGCGCCTCGAACCGGGTCACGGCCTCAAGCTCGGATATTTCGCCCAGGAGCACGACACCCTGGACAACAACGCGACGGTGTGGGAGAACATCCGCCACGCCGCACCCGACACCGGCGAGCAGGACCTGCGCGGGCTGTTGGGTGCCTTCATGTTCAGCGGACCGCAGCTCGATCAGCCGGCGGGCACGCTGTCCGGCGGCGAGAAGACCCGGCTGGCGCTGGCCGGCCTGGTCGCGTCCACTGCGAACGTGCTGCTGCTCGACGAGCCGACGAACAACCTCGATCCGGCCTCGCGCGAGCAGGTCCTCGATGCGCTGCGCAGCTACGTCGGCGCGGTCGTGTTGGTGACCCACGATCCCGGCGCCGCCGAGGCACTCGAACCGCAACGCGTGGTCCTTCTTCCCGACGGCACCGAGGACTACTGGTCCGAGGATTACTCGGAACTGATCGAGCTCGCCTGAACTGGGTGACCGGTCAAGTCGGGCAGGTCCGTTCCGCGAAGCGTTTGGGCATTTTCAAGCGTCGTGTGTAACCGCTTCCTACGCTGGGTATCCGTCGGGGCATCGAAGCGGGGAGGTGCTGATGAAGAAGCTGGACAAGTCGAGAGACCAGTTGCTGAACGAGTTGCGGAGTGCTTACGAGGGTGGCGCAAGTATCCGTACTCTGGTCGCGTCCACGGGACGCTCGTACGGTTCCATCCACAGCATGCTGCGTGAGTCGGGTACGACGATGCGCAGCCGTGGCGGTCCGAACCACCGCAGCAGGCGCCGCTAGTCGCCCTGCGGCACGGTCTCTTGGTCGCGTCGCTGCCGCAGTGACGCCTCGACCAGGTCCAGTACGGCACTGAGCTTTTCGGGATCGTCACCCGACGCCAAACGCGCGACAAGGCCGTCGAGGACGAGGTCGAGATAGGTCTGCAGCACGGCGCTGGGCACGTCGTCGCGCAGCCGGCCGGCCTGCTTCTGCATGCGCAGCCGCTGGGTCGTGGCCACCGACAGCTCAGCGGACCGTTCCGCCCAGCCCCGGTGAAAGTCGGGATCGTTGCGCAGCTTTCGCGCGATCTCGAGCCTGGTGGCCAGCCAGTCGAACTGCTCCGGCGCGGCCAGCATGTCGCGCATCACCTGGACCAGCCCCTCGCGCGCGGCGACATCGGCCATGCGCTCGGCGTCCTCGCGGGCCAGTTCGAAGAACAGCGTGTCCTTGTCCCGGAAGTGGTGGAAGATGGCGCCGCGCGACAGCCCGATCGTCTGCTCGAGCCGCCGCACGGTCGCCTTGTCGTAGCCGTACTCCGCGAAACACCGGCGGGCGCCGTCGAGGATCTGCCGACGACGCGCCGCCAGGTGGTCGTCGGTGACCCGGGGCAACGCGGTTGTCCCTTCTTCGGTTACTGCGACTCGAGCATGTTGCGCAGCACGTACTGCAGGATGCCGCCGTTGCGGTAGTAGTCCGCCTCGCCCGGGGTGTCGATGCGCACCACCGCGTCGAACTCGACCTTGGAGCCGTCTTCCTTTTCCGCAGTGACGTGCACCGTCTTCGGGGTCTTGCCCTCGTTGAGCTCCTCGATGCCGGTGATGTCGAACGTCTCCGTGCCGTCGAGGCCCAGCGACTCCGCCGACTCGCCCTCGGGGAACTGCAGCGGGATCACGCCCATGCCGATCAGGTTCGACCGGTGGATCCGCTCGAACGACTCGGTGATCACCGCGCGCACACCCAGCAGCCGCGTGCCCTTGGCCGCCCAGTCACGCGACGAACCCGAACCGTACTCCTTGCCGCCGAGCACCACGAGCGGAATATCCTGCGCCGCATAGTTTTGCGCGGCGTCATAGATGAACGCCTGCTCGCCGTCCTTGGTGAAGTCGCGGGTGTAGCCACCCGAGACGTCGTCGAGCAACTGGTTGCGCAGCCGGATGTTGGCGAACGTGCCGCGGATCATCACCTCGTGGTTGCCGCGCCGGGAACCGTAGGAGTTGTAGTTCGCCCGCTCGACGCCGTTGGACTCCAGGTACTCGGCGGCCGGCGTGCCCGGCTTGATCGCGCCGGCGGGTGAGATGTGGTCGGTGGTCACCGAATCGCCCAGCAGCGCCAGCACTCTCGCGCCCTTGATGTCGGTCACCGGCTCCGGTTCGGCCGACATCCCGTCGAAGTACGGTGGCTTGCGCACATAGGTCGACTCCTCGGCCCATTCGAAGGTGTTGCCCTCCGGGGTCGGCAGGTTGCGCCAGCGCTCGTCGCCCTTGAAGACGTCGGCGTAGTTCTTGGTGAACATCTCCTGGCTGATCGCGTTGGCGATCGTGTCGTTGATGTCGGACTGCGACGGCCAGATATCGCGCAGGTAGACGTCGTTACCGTCCTTGTCCTGGCCCAGCGGCATGGCATCGAAGTCGAAGTCCATGGTGCCGGCAAGCGCGTAGGAGATCACCAGCGGCGGGGACGCCAGGTAGTTCATCTTGGTGTCCGGGTTGATCCGGCCCTCGAAGTTGCGGTTGCCCGACAGCACCGCGGCCACCGCGAGGTCGTTGTCGTTGACGGCCTTGCTGATCTCCTCGGGCAGCGGGCCGCTGTTGCCGATGCAGGTCGTGCAGCCGTAGCCGACGAGGAAGAAGCCCAGCTTCTCCAGATACGGCCACAGCCCGGCCTTCTCGTAGTAGTCGGTCACCACCTGCGAGCCCGGCGCCATCGTCGTCTTCACCCACGGCTTGGTGGCCAAACCCTTCTCGACGGCGTTCTTGGCCAGCAGCGCCGCGCCGAGCATCACCTCGGGGTTGGAGGTGTTGGTGCACGACGTGATCGCAGCGATCACCACCGCGCCGTGGTCGAGCACGAATTCGCCGAGCTCGTCGGATTTCACGGTCACCGGCTTGCTCGGCCGGCCGTTGGGTTCGAGCGCCGCGGAGGCGACGTGGGCGGGGGGCTTCTTGTTGTTGAGGAACGACGTGTTGCGCACCGGATCGCTGGCCGGGAAGGTTTCGTCGATGGCCTCGTCGAGTTGCGAGTACTCGCCGTTGAACTCGCCGTCCTCGACGTAGTCGGTGATGTCCTGACGGAAGGCCGCCTTGGCCTCGTTGAGCGCGATACGGTCCTGCGGGCGCTTCGGCCCGGCGATCGATGGCACGACGTCGGACAGGTCCAACTCGATGTACTCGGAGAACTTGGGCTCCCGCTGGGGGTCGTGCCAGATGCCCTGTTCCTTGGCGTAGGCCTCGACCAGCGCCAGTTGCTCCTCGCTGCGCCCGGTGAAGCGCAGATAGTTGATGGTCTCCTCGTCGATGGGGAAGATCGCCGCAGTGGAGCCGAACTCGGGGCTCATGTTGCCCAGCGTGGCCCGGTTGGCCAGCGGCACCTCGGCCACACCGTCACCGTAGAACTCGACGAACTTGCCGACCACACCGTGCTGGCGAAGCATCTCGGTGACCGTGAGCACGACATCGGTGGCCGTCACTCCCGGTTGCCGCTCGCCGGTCAGCTTGAATCCGACGACACGGGGGATGAGCATCGACACGGGCTGGCCCAGCATCGCGGCCTCGGCCTCGATACCGCCGACGCCCCAGCCGAGCACGCCCAGGCCGTTGACCATCGTGGTGTGGCTGTCGGTGCCCACACAGGTGTCCGGGTAGGCCACTCCGTCCCGGTCCATCACCACGCTGGCCAGGTACTCGATGTTGACCTGGTGCACGATGCCGGTGCCGGGCGGCACCACCTTGAAGTCGTCGAAGGCGCCCTGGCCCCAGCGCAGGAACTGGTAGCGCTCGCCGTTGCGCTCGTACTCGATCTCGACGTTGCGCTCGAATGCGTCGGCGCGGCCGAACAGGTCGGCGATCACCGAGTGGTCGATCACCAGGTCGGCCGGGGCGAGCGGATTGACCTTCTCGGGGTCGCCGCCGAGGTCGGCGATGGCCTCGCGCATGGTCGCCAGGTCGACGATGCACGGCACGCCGGTGAAGTCCTGCATCACCACGCGCGCCGGCGTGAACTGGATCTCCACGCTGGGGTCTGCCTCGGGATCCCAGTTGGCGATGGCCTCGATGTGGTCCTTGGTGATGTTGGCGCCGTCCTCATTGCGCAGCAGGTTCTCGGCAAGGACCTTCAGGCTGTAGGGCAGCTTGTCGGTACCCGGCACCGCGTCGAGGCGGTAGATCTCGTAGCTCTTGTCTCCGACCTTCAGGGTGTCGCGGGCGCCAAAAGAATTGGGGGAAGAATTTTCCGTATTACCTTTGCTCACATCAACTCCCGGCTAGTTCTCGCAGCCGACGGGCTGTGACGGCCACGTTTCAACTCTAACAGTACGCTTGTCCTGCAAGGCCGACGGGGTCCGTTCTCGGTGTCGTCCGGGACCGCGCGTGCTGTCACCCTGTCGGGTACCCATCACGTACGGTTCTTCTGTGTTCGGACCGCATGTGATTCCGTTTCTTCCGGCCTACATCCCTCCCGACGTCTGCGGGCCCGTGGGCATGGACCCCGCGACCACGCCGGTCGACACGTGCCTGAACCTGGTCATCGAGGACGTTCGCGACGACGGGGTGAGCGCCTCGCCTAAGCCGGAGAACGAGGGCCTGCCCGAGGTGGTCGCCGAGGCCCAGCAGAAGGGCATCGACCTGAAGATCGTCGTCGTGGACCAGAACCCGCCGATCGACACGCCACTGCGCGATATCGCCACCGAGGTGGGGGAGGCGTTCCCGGGGTCGACGGTGCTGGTGCTCAGCCCGACGGATTCGGGCACCTTCAGTACGACGTTCGACCGCATGACGTTGGAGGCGGGTCAGGACGTGGCCGAAGGGCGTGGCCCGGTGCAGGGTTCGAAGAATTTCCTCAGCGAGTTGACGGCATCGCACTTTCCGTGGACTGCATTGACGATTGTGGTGGTCTTGGGAGTGGTTGCCGCCGTTATCGGTACGCGACTTTTGCAGGTTCGCGCCAAGCGTGCCGCGTCGCGCCAGGACGCCTGAAACCGCACTGCGACAACGGTTTTGGCGTGATCGGATACCGCCTCGGTATTGGCGAAGTCACGACGCGATAACACTTCTTTCAATTACAAAGTTGTAATTCGCGACTTAAGTTTCTTTGGCGTCAGATGTGACGTACGGTGCAATCGGTAACTGTGTTGTAGATGTGCATGTTGTGACAAATGAGCACAGTCACCGCGACGAATGTGTCCGCACGTTCGCCTGAAGCCATAGGAGAACTGAGTCGGATGAGACGCACACCTGGCGCATCCGCTACGCGGCCGTGTGGACGGTTCTGCGCGGCCCTGGTCGTGGCGACCATGTTGGCCACGACGCCCGGCCTGGCCCTCGCTCAACCCAGCAGTCCCGACAGCCTCGCGGCGTTGGTCGCCGCCGTCGCCGATGCCGACCAGAGGCTGCAGGATCTGGGTGCCGAGATCCAGCAGCAGCAGGAAAGCGTCAACAAGGCGATCCTCGACGTGCAGACCGCGCGGGACAACGCCGACGCCGCGCAGCGTGAGGTCGACGCGAGCCGACAGCGCGTCGAGGACGCCAACATCGCTATCGAGCAGGCGCAGAAGCGGTTCAATTCGTTTGCCGCCGCCACATACGTCAACGGCCCCTCGGACTCGTACCTGACCGCGGGCGATCCCGCCGAGGTCATCAAGACCGCCGCGGCGGGGCAGACACTGGCGATCAGCTCGCAGCAGGTGATCGCCGATCTGCAACGGGCCCGTACCGAGCAGGTCAACCGTGAGTCCGCGGCGCGGCTGGCGAAACAGAACGCGGACAAGGCCGTCGCCGACGCCGAGGCCAGCCAGCAGTCCGCGGTTTCGGCACTGACCAACGCGCAGGAGACCTTCAAATCCCAGCAGGCCCAACTCGAGAAGCTGGCCGCCGAGCGCAAGGCCGCGCAGGCCAAGCTCGCCGAGGCGCGCACTCAGGCCGCTCCGGCGCAAGCGGCCGGTGCTCCGGCACAACCGGCGGCCGCCGCGGCGCCGGGTAGCCCGGACTGGGACCGCGCCCCGCAAGGGGTCGACCCCGGCACCGGTAACTGGGCCACGCCGTGGGATCCGACGTTGCCCGCGATCCCCAGCGCCTTCGTCAGCGGCGACCCGATCGCGATCATCAACGCCGTTCTCGGCATCGCGTCGACCTCGGCGCAGGTGACCCAGGACCTCGGGCGCAAATTCCTGCAGTCGGTGGGGATCCTCCCGAAACCGGCTGTCGCGCCGGCCTTCAACAACGGCGCGATTCCCCGCGTCTACGGCAGGCAGGCGACCGAGTTCGTGATCAAACGGGCCATGTCGCAGATGGGCGTGCCGTACTCGTGGGGCGGCGGCAACGCCGCCGGACCCAGTCGCGGTATCGACTCCGGCGCGGGCACAGTCGGTTTCGACTGCTCGGGGCTGATGCTCTACGCGTTCGCCGGCGTCGGCATCAAGCTCGACCACTACTCGGGCTCGCAGTACAACGCCGGGCGCAAGGTCCCGACCTCACAGATGCGGCGCGGCGACATGTTGTTCTGGGGTCCCAACGCCAGCCAGCACGTGGCGCTGTACCTCGGCGACGGACAGATGATCGAAGCGCCCTACACGGGTTCGGTGGTGAAGATCTCGCCGGTGCGTACCAGCGGCATGACCCCGTACGCGACCCGTCTCATCGAATGGTGAGAGGTCACAAGCGACAGACGTTAGGAAAACTTTGCGTTTCAAGCTGATTCGGTTCCTGGGCGGTTGCGCGCTGCTTGTGGCGACCGTCGCACTCACCGTCGGGTTGGCGACGCCGGCGGCGTCGGCGCCCGAGGACGGCCAGTGGGATCCGACGCTGCCCAAACTGATCAGCGCCGGCGCCCCGGGCGATCCTCTGGCGATCGCCAACGCCTCGCTCGCGGCGACCGCCCAGGCCACCGAGGTCACGATGAACTTGGGCCGCAAGTTTCTGACCACCTTGGGTCTCGCGCCGCCGGAGGCGGCGACGGCGAGCGTCGCGCCGGGCCGGGTGCGTGGACCGCAGGCGATCGAATACGTGATCCGTCGCGGCGCCTCGCAGATGGGGGTGCCGTACTCGTGGGGCGGCGGAAAGCCGAACGGCCCGAGCCGGGGTATCGACTCGGGGGCCAACACCGTCGGGTTCGACTGCTCGGGCTTCACCCAGTTCTCGTTCGCGGGGGTGGGGGTGCTGATCCCCAAGTACTCCGGCGACCAGTACGACACCGGCCGCAAGGTGCCGACATCGCAGGCCAAGCGCGGCGACCTGCTGTTCTGGGGTCCAGGCGGCAGCCAGCACGTGGCCATCTATCTGGGTGGCGGTCAGATGCTCGAGTCCTCGGGCAGTGCCGGCAAGGTCACGGTGGGCCCCGTGCGTCATTCCGGCCTGCAGCCGTATGTGGCGCGCATCATCGAATCCTGAGCGCAACCTGAGCCGAACCTGAAGGTATCGGGCAACGTCGACGGATTCTGTCGTGCCTGGAATAGTTGACGTCGAGCGTGCGGCCCAGACCGGCCTGCGCCGCTTTGACCAGCGAGTTATGTGGAAGGAATGTTGATGACCTCACCGAGTGGGCCGTCGCAGGGGCCTGGAGGCTACCCCGGCCAGGCACCGGCACAGGGATACCAGGGCTCACACGCCGCACCGTCGAGCCCGGCTTCCCAGAATGGCGGTCTGCAGCAGGAGGTCCACACGCTCGAGCGGGCCGTCTTCGAGGTGAAGCGGATCATCGTCGGACAGGACCAACTGGTCGAACGCATGCTGGTCGGCCTGCTCGCCAAGGGCCACGTCCTGCTCGAGGGTGTGCCCGGCGTGGCCAAGACGCTGGCCGTCGAGACCTTCGCCAAGGTGGTGGGCGGCACCTTCGCACGCATCCAGTTCACGCCGGACCTGGTACCGACCGACATCGTCGGTACCCGCATCTACCGGGTGGGCAAGGAGGAGTTCGACATCGAACTCGGGCCCGTCGTCGTCAACTTCCTGCTGGCCGACGAGATCAACCGCGCACCGGCCAAGGTGCAGTCGGCGCTGCTGGAGGTCATGGCCGAGCGCAAGATCTCCATCGGCGGCAAGACGTTCCCGCTGCCGCAGCCGTTTTTGGTGATGGCCACGCAGAACCCGATCGAGCAGGAGGGCGTGTATGCGCTGCCCGAGGCCCAGCGCGACCGCTTCCTGTTCAAGCTGAACATCGACTACCCGTCGCCCGAGGAAGAGCGCGAGATCATCTACCGGATGGGCGTCAAGCCGCCGGAGCCCAAGCAGATCCTCGCGCCCGGTGACCTGCTGCGCCTGCAGGACGTGGCGGCCAACAACTTCGTGCACCACGCGCTGGTCGACTACGTCGTCCGGGTGGTGACCGCGACCCGTCAGCCCGAGAAGTTCGGCATGCCCGACGCCAAGGCGTGGATCGCCTACGGCGCATCACCGCGCGCATCGCTCGGCATCATCGCGGCGTCGCGCGCGCTGGCTCTCGTGCGGGGCCGCGACTACGTGATTCCGCAGGACGTCGTCGAGGTCATCCCCGATGTGCTGCGGCACCGGCTGGTGTTGACCTATGACGCGCTGGCCGACGAGATCTCGGCCGAGACGGTGATCAACCGCATTCTGCAGACCGTGGCCCTGCCGCAGGTGAACGCCATTCCGCAGCAAGGTCATTCGGTGCCGCCCGTCGTGCCCGCCGCCGCTGGTGCGGCCAGCAATCGGTGACCAGTTCCCGGCGCTCCGTTGATCTGCCGTCGCTGAAGCGCGGCGAGATCCGTGACCCCGCACTGAGCGCGGCCCTGCGCAAGCTCGAGTTGACGGTGCGGCGCAAGCTCGACGGCGTGCTGCACGGCGACCACCTCGGCCTGCTGCCCGGCCCGGGATCGGAACCGGGGGAGTCGCGGCTCTACCAGCCCGGCGACGATGTGCGCCGGATGGATTGGTCGGTCACGGCGCGCACCACGCATCCGCACGTGCGGCAGATGATCGCCGACCGCGAACTCGAGACCTGGCTCGTGATCGACATGTCGGCCAGCCTCGACTTCGGCACAACCGGTTGCGAGAAGCGCGATCTCGCGGTGGCTGCCGCCGCGGCGATCACGTTCCTCAACAGCGGGGGCGGTAACCGGATCGGTGCGATCATCGCCAACGGCGACACCATGCGGCGGGTGCCCGCGCTGTCGGGCCGGATGCACGAGCAGGAGATGCTGCGCGCCATCGCCACGATGCCCAAGGCACCCGCCGGTGTCCGCGGTGACCTTGCGGCGGCGATCGACGCGTTGCGCAGACCCGAGCGCCGCCGCGGCATGGCGGTGATCATCAGCGACTTCCTTGGGCCGATCAACTGGATGCGTCCGCTGCGGGCCATCGCGGGGCGCCATGAGGTGCTCGGAATCGAAGTGCTCGACCCGCGCGACGTCGAACTGCCTGCGGTCGGCGAAGTGGTGCTGCAGGATGCCGAGACCGGGGCGACCCGTGAGTTCACCATCGACGAACAGTTGCGCGACGACTTCGAGCGGGCGGCCGCGGCGCACCGCGCGGAGGTGGCCAGGACGTTGCGGCGATGCGATGCACCGCTGCTGACGCTGCGCACCGACCGCGATTGGATCGCCGACGTCGTCCGGTTCGTCGCCAACCGCAGGCGTGGCGCGCTGGCGGGCCACGCCTGATATCGAGATGATTAGGCGCACATGACATTGCCGTTGCTCGGACCCATGACGCTGTCGGGTTTCGAAAACGCCTGGTTCTTCCTGTTCCTGCTCGTGGTGCTCGGAATCGTCGGGCTCTACATGGTGGTTCAGCTGGCCCGGCATCGGCGGATGCTGCGGTTCGCCAACATGGAGCTGTTGGAAAGCGTTGCGCCCAAACGTCCTTCGCGCTGGCGTCACGTGCCCGCGATCCTGCTCGTCATCGGCCTGGTGTTGCTGACGGTGGCGATGGCCGGCCCGACCCACGACGTCCGCATCCCGCGCAACCGCGCGGTGGTGATGCTCGTGATGGACGTCTCGCAGTCGATGCGGGCCACCGACGTCGCCCCGAACCGGATGGCGGCCGCGCAGGAGGCGTCCAAGCAGTTCGCCGACGAACTCACTCCGGGCATCAATCTGGGGTTGATCTCCTATGCCGGCACGGCGACCGTCCTGGTGTCGCCGACCACGGGCCGGGAGGCCACCAAGGCCGCGATCGACAAACTGCAGTTCGCCGACCGCACGGCGACCGGTGAGGGCATCTTCACGGCGCTGCAGGCGATCGCCACCGTCGGAGCGGTCATCGGCGGCGGCGACGAACCCCCGCCGGCGCGCATCGTGTTGTTCTCCGACGGCAAGGAGACCGTGCCGTCGAACCCGGACAACCCCAAGGGCGCCTACACCGCGGCCCGCACCGCCAAGGAGCAGGGGGTGCCGATCTCGACGATCTCGTTCGGCACGCCGTACGGCTATGTCGAGATCAACGACCAGCGCCAGCCCGTACCGGTCGACGACGAGATGCTCAAGAAGATCGCCGATCTGTCCGGCGGTGAGGCGTTCACCGCGTCGAGCCTTCAACAGCTGCGAGAGGTCTACGCCAACCTTCAGCAGCAGATCGGCTACGAGACGATCCGTGGTGATGCGAGCGTGGGGTGGCTGCGGCTGGGAACGCTGGCGCTCGCCATGGCGACGCTGGCGGCCCTGTTCATCAACCGTCGTCTGCCGAACTGATTCGCAAGGGATGACGATCTGACATGACGATTCCACTGTTGGGACCGCTGTCGCTCACCGGTTTTCAGCACATCTGGTGGTTCCTTCTGTTCGTGGTGGTCCTGCTGGTGCTGGCCGGGCTGTACGCCGCAGCCCAGATCGCTCGGCGAAAGCGGTTGCAGCGCTTCGCCAACACCGAACTGCTCGACAGCGTCGCGCCCCATCGGCCCAGTCCGCTGCGCCACGTGCCCGCGGCACTGCTGGCGATCTCGCTGCTGCTGTGCACCATCGCGCTGGCCGGGCCCACCCACGACCAGCGCCTTCCCCGCAACCGCGCGGTGGTGGTGCTGGCCATCGACGTCTCCCAGTCGATGCGCGCGACCGACGTCGAACCGAGCCGCCTGGCCGCCGCCCAGGAGGCGTCGAAGAGGTTCGTCGACGAGCTGACGCCGGGTATCAACCTCGGAGTCATCGCCTATGCCGGAACCGCCAACGTGCTGGTCTCGCCCACCACCAACCGCGACGCGAGCCGGCGCGCCATCGAGAATCTGCAGGTGGCCGATAAGACTGCGACCGGTGAGGCCATCTTCACCGCTCTGTCGTCGATCTCCACCGTCGGCGCCGTCATCGGTGGCGGCGATACGCCACCGCCTGCGCACATCGTGTTGTTCTCCGACGGCAAGGAAACCGTGCCGAACAACCCCGACAACCCGAAGGGCGCGTTCACCGCGGCGCGGGCCGCCAAGGATCAGGGTGTGCCGGTCTCGACGATCTCGTTCGGCACGCCGAATGGGTCGGTCGAGGTGAACAACGAGCGGGTCCCGGTGCCCGTCGACGACGAGGGCATGGAGAAGATCGCCCAGCTCTCCGGCGGCGAGGCCTATACCGCGTCCAACCTCGACGAGCTGAACAAGGTCTACGACACCCTGCAGGATCAGATCGGGTACGAGACCGTGCGAGGTGAGGCGACGACCGGCTGGCTCCGGCTCGGCGCCCTGTTCGCGGCCGTGGCGGCGGTGGCCGCCCTGCTGATCAACCGACGGCTACCGCTGTGAGCGCACCCGTTCACTAAGGCGATTTCTTAAGAATGGCGGGCAGGCGATAGGTTGGCGGGCATGACTGCGCACGCGACGAGCAATGACACAGGAGCGACCGCCGAATCCGAATCGGCCGGTGGTCGTCCGCCTTTCGTCTCCCGCTCGGTGCTGGTGACCGGTGGTAACCGTGGCATCGGCCTGGCCATCGCGCAGCGCCTCGCCGCCGACGGTCACAAGGTGGCCGTCACCCACCGCGGTTCTGGCGCCCCCGAAGGACTGTTCGGGGTGGTCTGCGACGTCACCGACAACGCCGCCGTCGACCGCGCCTTCAAAGAGGTCGAGGAGCATCAGGGCCCGGTGGAGGTGCTGGTGTCCAACGCCGGCATCTCCAAGGACGCGTTCCTCATGCGGATGACCGAGGAGCGGTTCACCGAGGTCATCGACGCCAACCTCACGGGAGCGTTCCGGGTGGCGCAGCGGGCCTCCCGCACGATGCAGCGCAAGCGTTTCGGCCGGATCATCTTCATCGGCTCGGTGTCGGGCATGTGGGGCATCGGCAACCAGGCCAACTACGCGGCCGCCAAGGCCGGCCTGATCGGTATGGCCCGGTCGATCTCCCGTGAGCTGTCCAAGGCCAACGTCACCGCCAACGTCGTCGCGCCCGGTTACATCGACACCGAGATGACCCGGGCCCTCGACGAGCGGATCCAGGCCGGGGCGCTCGATTTCATCCCCGCCAAGCGGGTGGGCACCGCCGAGGAGGTGGCCGGCGCGGTCAGCTTCCTGGCGTCCGAGGATGCGAGCTACATCGCCGGCGCGGTGATCCCCGTCGACGGCGGCATGGGTATGGGCCACTAGATCTTTTCGCGAAGGAGAGGGACTTTCACATGACCGGTTTGCTCGAAGGCAAGCGCATCCTCGTCACGGGGATCATCACCGACTCGTCGATCGCGTTCCACATCGCCAAGGTCGCCCAGGAGTCGGGTGCGGAGTTGGTGTTGACCGGATTCGACCGCCTGAAGCTGATCCAGCGGATCGCCGACCGGCTTCCCAATCCGGCGCCGCTGTTGGAACTCGACGTGCAGAACGACGAACACCTCGACACGCTGGCCGAGCGCATCACCGGGGTGATCGGCGAGGGCAACAAGATCGACGGCGTGGTGCACTCGATCGGCTTCATGCCGCAGTCGGGCATGGGCATCAACCCGTTCTTCGACGCGCCCTACGAGGACGTCGCCAAAGGCATTCACATCTCGGCCTATTCGTACGCCTCGCTGGCGAAGGCGACGCTGCCCATCATGAACCGCGGCGGCAGCATCGTCGGCATGGACTTCGACCCGACCCGCGCGATGCCCGCCTACAACTGGATGACGGTCGCCAAGAGTGCGCTCGAGTCGGTGAACCGTTTCGTCGCGCGCGAAGCCGGACCGTACGGTGTGCGCTCCAATCTCGTGGCGGCCGGACCGATCCGCACGCTGGCGATGAGTGCGATCGTCGGCGGTGCGCTCGGCGCCGAGGCCGGTGAGCAGATGCGGTTGCTCGAAGAAGGCTGGGATCAGCGCGCACCGGTCGGCTGGGACATGAAGGACCCCACGCCGGTCGCCAAGACGGTGTGCGCCCTGCTGTCGGACTGGCTGCCGGCCACCACCGGCACCGTGATCTACGCCGACGGCGGCGCCAGCACGCAGTTGTTGTGACCGAGTTCGACGCCGTCCTGCTGCTCTCCTTCGGCGGGCCGGAGCGTCCCGACGACGTGATTCCGTTCCTGGAGAACGTCACCCGCGGCCGTGGCATCCCGCCGGAGCGGTTGGCGGATGTCGCCGAGCACTACCTGCATTTCGGCGGCGTCTCACCGATCAACGGCATCAACCGGGCGGTGATCGAGCGGCTGCGCAGCTACGTCGACGTTCCCGTGTACTTCGGCAACCGCAACTGGGAGCCCTACGTCGAGGACACCGTGACCGCGATGCGCGACGACGGGGTGCGCCGTGCGGCGGTGTTCACCACGTCCGCGTGGGGCGGCTACTCGAGTTGTACGCAGTACGTCGAGGACATCGCGCGGGGGCGGCAGGCGGCGGGTGCCTCGGCCCCGCAGCTGATCAAACTGCGTCAGTACTTCGACCATCCGCTGTTCGTCCAGATGTTCGCCGACGCGATCACGGCTGCGGCAGCGACGGTGCCGGAGGATGCCCGCCTGGTGTTCACCGCGCACTCGATTCCGTTGGCCGCGCGGTCGCGCTGCGGCACTGAGCTTTACGAGCGACAGGTCGGGTATGCCTCGGCGCTGGTGGCGGCCGCGGCCGGATACGACGATTACGACCAGGTGTGGCAGTCGCGCTCCGGGCCGCCGCAGGTGCCGTGGCTGGAACCCGATGTGGGCGACCATCTTTCGTCCCTCGCCGAGAACGGCACCACAGCCGTCATCGTCTGCCCGATCGGTTTTGTCGCCGACCACATCGAGGTGGTGTGGGACCTCGACCACGAACTGCGCGAACAGGCCGAAGCAGCCGGAATGGCCTTCGCGAGGGCGGCGACGCCCAACGCGGATCTCGCGCGGGTCGCCGCCGAGCTGCTCGCCGAGTTACGCGACGGCCGGGACCCCGTACGGGTTTCCGGAACGAATCCACCGCTGCTGCAGGGGTATTCGGTCGACGGCGTGGTCTGTACGCCGGCCTGTGGTTAGCCCTGCCAGGCCGAATGCAGAACCGCGTCGATCGCGGCCAGTCGCGCCGAGCGCACCACGGTCGACAGCGGCCGCAGCGCGTCGTTGGCGATCTGCACCTCAGCGGAGCTGTGCAGCCCGATCGGTATGAGCCCGGCGCTGACCGAGATGATCGCGTCGACGTGCGCGGCGTTCTCCAGCACGCGCGCCGCCCGGTGCGGCGCGTGGTCGGGAAGGCGGTGCATGCGGGTGGATTCCAGCGTCTGCTCGACCAGTCCGCGGGGATCCTCCACGTCGATCTCGGCCGCGCCGGCACGCAGTGCCCCGAGCGCGTCGGCCGCCGAGCGGACCGCCGACCGTAGCGCGTACTCCGCCTCGGCCAGGTCGCCGTATCCGGCGGACGTGGACGCATCGGGTATCGAGTACACCGTCCACGACAGCCCGCACGGGTCGCGGTCGAACTCGTCCTCGTCATCGAATTCGTCGTATTCGAAGTCGGGCACGAGGCCGATCGACCCCGGACCGGAGACGACGATGGCTTCACCCGCCGTCACCGCGTCGCGCTGGAACTGGGTGCCCGCGGGTAGACCCCGGACGTCGCCGGGGACCGGCAGCGCCAGGCCGATCGGCGGTTCGGTCAGGCCGGGACCGGCGGCGGTGCGCAGCGTCTGCAACAGCGACACCGCGCCCGTATCCACCAGATCGGGCCAGGGCAAACCGGTCGCGCCGGCCGCCACCGAATCATAGGCGGTTACGGAATGCTTTGGCGCCCAATGCGATAGCGCGTCGAGCACATCGTCGGGGGCGGCCACGCCCGCTAACCAGGCATTGGCCCACACCGACAGCGAAACACTGGGACACCACATGATGTTCGAAGTGTAGTTGTTACGCCCGCAGCCGGTCGGACACGACGATAGGGTGGTGTCATGCCCGCTGCGCTGATTTGGTTGATTGCCGCGCTGGCGCTCGCCGGTGCCGAGGCACTGACCGGCGACCTGTTCCTGCTCATGCTCGGCGGCGGGGCGCTGGCCGCCGCCGGGTCGAGCCTGATCTTCGACGACCTGTGGGTCCACGGCGCAGTGTTCGCCGTCGTGTCCATCCTGTTGCTCGTGCTCGTGCGGCCCGCGCTGCGCAGGCATTTCCAGGCCGGCGGCGGCCTACCCGATCCGGCCAAGGCGCTCGAGGGCAAGAGCGCGCTGGTGCTCGACCGGGTGGCCCAGCACGAGGGCCAGGTGAAGCTCGACGGCGAAGTCTGGACCGCGCGCCCCCTCAACGAGAACGATGTCTACGAACCGGGCGACCAGGTGACCGTCGTGCAGATCGACGGTGCCACCGCCGTCGTCCAGAGGCTCGCCTAGGACTCACTGGGTACGAGGGAAGGAATCGTCATGGATGGTGCCGTCGCGGGCCTGGTGCTCGTCGGCGTGCTGGTGGTGTTCGCCGCCATCATCGTCGCGAAGTCGATCGCGCTGATACCGCAGGCCGAGGCCGCGGTCATCGAGCGGCTGGGTCGCTACAGCAAGACAGTGTCCGGTCAGCTGACGCTGCTGCTGCCGTTCATCGACCGGATCCGCGCCCGGGTGGACCTGCGCGAGCGGGTGGTGTCCTTCCCGCCGCAGCCGGTGATCACCGAGGACAACCTGACCGTGCAGATCGACACGGTGGTCTACTTCCAGGTGACCAATCCGCAGGCCGCCGTCTACCAGATCAGCAACTACATCGTCGGCGTCGAGCAGCTGACCACGACCACGCTGCGCAACCTCGTCGGCGGCATGACGCTGGAGCAGACGCTGACCTCGCGCGACCAGATCAACACGGCGTTGCGCGGCGTGCTCGACGAGGCCACCAACCGGTGGGGTCTGCGGGTGGCGCGCGTCGAACTGCGCAGCATCGACCCACCACCGTCGATCCAGGATTCGATGGAAAAGCAGATGCGCGCCGACCGCGAGAAGCGCGCGATGATCCTGACCGCCGAAGGCAACCGGGAATCGGCCATCAAACAGGCCGAGGGCCAGAAGCAGGCCCAGATCCTGGCAGCCGAGGGCGCCAAGCAGGCCGCGATCCTGGCCGCCGAGGCCGACCGCCAGTCGCGCATGTTGCGCGCCCAAGGCGAACGCGCCGCCGCCTACCTGCAGGCCCAGGGCCAGGCCAAGGCCATCGAGAAGACGTTCGCGGCCATCAAGGCGGGCCGGCCCACGCCGGAGATGCTGGCCTACCAGTACCTGCAGACCCTGCCCCAGATGGCCAAGGGTGAGGCGAACAAGGTCTGGTTGGTGCCCAGCGACTTCGGTTCGGCGCTACAGGGTTTCACCAAGCTACTCGGGGCGCCGGGGGAGGACGGCGTGTTCCGCTACACGCCGTCGCCGGTCGACGACGTGCCGGTCAAGGATGACGACGACGAGGTCGCCGACTGGTTCAACACCGAGACCGATCCCGAGATCGCCCGCGCCGTGGCGAAGGCCGAAGCCGAGGCGCGCACGTCGGTGGACGGTCCCGCGGCCGTCACCCCACCGCCGTCGTTTCCCGGAATCGGCCAGCAGCAGCCGAATCCCGCGCCGCAGGAACGCGAATCCGGCGGCGGGGCGCACTCCCGCTGACCGGGCTCACTGGCTCGTGTTCAGCGGCGCCGCGTCGGCCATCCGCTTCACCTGCTGACGGCCGACCTGGGCGTGGGTGTCGATTGTCGGAAGGCTGAAGCTGGTGTACATCACCCGCCGATCCCGTTCTACCGGTGGCTGGGCCATGTGCAACGTGCACGACAGGTGGACGGTGACATCGCCGGCCTCGGTGGCCAGATCGACGACGGGAAGGTCGAGACCCGGTTGGAGGCTGGGTGCCGGCCACACGAGGGCTCGATGCGAACCGGCGACGACGCGCAGCTGGCCCGACGTGGCACCGCCCGCGGTCACTGAGATGCCGACCGTCAGCCCACAGCAGTCATAACTGTGCCGGCCGAGGGCACAATCCTTGTGCCAGGGGACATCTGAAATCCCCCGTGTGACGCCGAGCGGCTTGAAAAGCGCCTCGAGGCGTTTGCCTTCCCACCCGCTGAAGACGTGGCCGTCACCGGTCAACCCACCGATTCCCAAGAGGCGTTCGTCAGCGACGAGCTCAGCGGCTGTTCGAGATTCCGCATCGAACCCCTGCATCCGGACCAGCGCGCTGCTCCCGTCCTCGAGGGTGGCCCACCACGAACGCCCGTCGCCTTCGAAGTAGCGCGGTGCGGCAAGATCCATTTCGGTCGAGACGGCGGCCATCTCCGCCTGGCTGAACATGCCCCTGATGTGCAGGTAGCCGGCTTGTTCGAGGAACCAGGCCATCTCGTCGGCTGGATCGTCCGGGGTGTAGCAGTGTTTCAGGTCCAGTTGCTCGCCGTCGCGATCCTTGAAGACGACGGCGCCGTTGACATGAGGGGTCGTGCTGTCGAGTGCGGCTCGCAGCAGGAGCCACCAGTCCAGAACGTCGGACAGTTGCCCGGCGATCTGCAAGGTGCCGGTGGTCAGCCATCCCATCGGGGTGACCTGGTCGTTGACCAGCGCCGCCAGCTGCTCTGCGTCGATGCGCAATTCCGTGCCGGTCGCCGCCCCTCTCGCGCATGTCATGCGCCGGCCGTCGACGCCGAGAGTCCAGCGTTGATCGTCTACCGAAACGGTCAGCGGTCGCGGCGGCCGCTGCTGAAGCGACGGCGCGAGCCGTTCGTTCGAGTCGACGAACAGTCGCGGGAGTGTGGCCTCGAAGAATTCGGCGGGCTCAATAAGCGCGGGCTCGCCGTCGACCCTCGTTCGTACGTCGACACTCATGTGTGCAAAACAGCGTAGGAAGTTCCGGCCCTCCCGATCAAGTGCACCTCACCGCGTCAGGCGGAGCGCCTCTTCGGCCTCCGGTGCGATGGTCCGCTCGCGCTGATGACGCCGGTGCACGCGGACCTCGTAGACCAGACCTGCCACGCCCAAACAGGCCGTGCAGAACGAGATCAGCACGAGCAGGGGGCTGACGTTGCCGGTGAGCGCGTCACCGAGGATCACCACCGCCGCGGTGCCCGGCACCAGTCCCGCCAGGGTGGCCAGCGCGTACGGCAGCACGCGCACCGACGACACGCCGGCGGCGTAGTTGAGCACGGCGAACGGCACGGCGGGAATCAGCCGCATCGACAGCACCGTCGGCCACCCGCGTTCGCGTAGCCGCGCGTTGACGGACTCGATTCGCGGGTGGCGCACCGCCCGGTCCAGTCGCAGACCCACCGCGCGCACGAGCAGCACCGCGATGACCGCGCTGATCGTCGCCGCCGTCACCGCCAGCGGAATCCCCAGCACCGGCCCGAAGAGCAGGCCCGCACCCAGCGTGAACGCCGTGCGCGGAAACGGGAACACCGTCACCACGATGTGGGCGGCCAAGAACGCCAGCGGAAACCACGGCCCGGCCGAGGTGGCCCAGTCACGCAACTGCACGGCGGTCGGCATCGGGACCAGCAACGCAACTGCGACGAGAATCACAATCGCCGCCAGGGAACCGACGAGACGCGCCCTGGAGACGCTCGAAAGCGTCGCGATCACCGCGCCGCGGACCGCGCGCAGGGTGCTGACGACGGAGTTCACGTCTACCAAGACTACGGAACCGCGGCCGCAGTCACCTGTTCGCGAGCCCGCGAGTCGGCCGACCGGCGGACACCGCTGTGACTGCGATCATTTAGCCTGATGATCGTGCAGAAACCCACTGTGGTCGAGGCCGATCGCGAGCGCTGGCGCTCAGCGGTGGCCGCGGTGCTGGCAAAGAGCACCCGGCGGGATCCCGCCGATCTACCCGCCGAACCCGAGCGACTGCTGGATTCGCCCACCTACGACGGCTTCGCGATCCGCCCGCTGTACACGAGCGCCGATGCGCTACCCGAACCCCCGCTGCCCGGGCAGTGGCCGTTCGTGCGTGGTGGTGACGCACTGCGCGACGTCAAGGCCGGCTGGAAAGTCGCCGAGGCGTTTCCGGCGAACGGGTCGGGCAACGTGGCCGAACACAACGGCGCGGTGTTGCTCAGCCTCAGCGAGGGGGTCAGCGCGCTCGTCATCCGCGTCGGTGCGCCCGCCGGCGTCGCGCCCGCCGAGCTCGACCGGCTGTTCGACGGCGTCTTCCTCGACCTCGTCCCCGTGCTCTTCGAGATCGCCGGGCCCGATTACCTTCCGGCCGCCGACGCGGTGCTCGGCCTGCTGAGCGACCTGGACGACGATCAGCGCTCCCGGCTCTCGGTGGATCTCGGCGCGGACCCGCTGACCGCACCGCTGAGCGGACGCGTGGCTCCCGAAACCGCCGACGTCGTGGCCACCGCCGCCAAACTCGGTGACTACAGCGGCGGAGTTCGCGCCGTCACCGTCGACGGACCCGCGTTCCACAACCTCGGCGCCAACGCATCGTGGGAGCTGGCTGGCCTGGTGTCCGCGGGCGTGAGCTACCTGCGGGCGCTGGAGGAGGGCGGAGTCGGTGTCGCGGATGCGCTGCGGCAGATCAGTTTCCGCATCGCCGCCGACGACGACCAGTTCATGACGATCGCCAAACTGCGGGCCGCGCGCCTGCTGTGGGCCCGGGCCGCCGAGGTGGTCGGGGCGCCGGAGCACGGTGCGGTCAGGTTGCACGCCACGACGTCGCTGCCGATGATGTCCAAGCGCGATCCCTGGGTGAACATGCTGCGAACGACGGTGGCCGCCTTCTCGGCCGGTGTCGGCGGGGCGGACACCATCCAGGTCCACCCGTTCGACGTCGCGATTCCCGGTGGCTTTCCGGGGACGGCCCCCAGCTTCGCGCGCCGGATGGCGCGCAACACCCAACTGCTGTTGCTCGAGGAGTCGCACCTGGGCCGCGTGCTCGACCCGGCGGCGGGCTCCTGGCACGTCGAGGACCTCACCGAGCAACTGGCCGAGCAGGCCTGGAAACACTTCCAGGACATCGAGTCCCGCGGCGGCTTCGAACAGGCCCGTGATCACATCGCATCCCAGATCGCCGAGGTGGCCGAGCGGCGCGCCGAGGACATCGCACACCGGCGCACCGCGCTGACGGGGGTGAACGAGTTTCCCAACATCGCCGATCCGGCTCTGCCGCAGGGTGATTCGCTGCCCGGTGTGGCCCGATATGCGGCGGGCTTCGAGGAACTGCGGGACCGCTCCGACGCCTTCCTCGAGAAGACCGGGGCCCGACCCGAGGTGCTGCTGCTGCCGCTCGGTCCGCTCGCCGAACACAACGTGCGCACCACCTTCGCGGCGAACCTGCTTGCGTCGGGCGGTATCGAAGCGGTGACCGAGGCGGATCAGACCCCGCCGATCGCCGTGATCTGCGGCACCGACGCCCGCTACGCCGAGGAAGCCTCGGCCGCGGTCGAAGAGGCGCGCGCGGCCGGCGTAACGCATGTGCTGCTCGCCGGGCCGGAAAAGGCCGTCGCGCAAGCTGATTCCAAACCGGACGGCTACCTGACCGCGAAGATCGACGCGGTCGCCACGTTGTCGGACCTGCTCACCAGATTGGGGGCCTGAGGTGACTGCCACAGCCGGGATCGGAAAGACCATCGGGAGCTTCGCCGACGTCCCGCTGCACGGCGAGAAGCGTGCCGAAGCGCCGACCGAAGCCGCCGTCACCGCACACGTGGAGGCGGCCGCCGCGACGCACGGGTACAGCGCTGACCAGGTGGACTGGGTGACGCCGGAGGGCATCGACGTCAAGCCCGTCTACATCGGCTCCGACCGCGACGCCGCCGCGGCCGCCGGCTATCCGCTCGACACGTTCCCGGGTGAACCGCCGTTCGTACGGGGCCCGTACCCCACGATGTACGTCAACCAGCCGTGGACCATCCGGCAGTACGCGGGTTTCTCCACCGCCGCGGAGTCCAACGCGTTCTACCGGCGCAACCTCGCCGCGGGTCAGAAGGGCCTCTCGGTGGCGTTCGACCTTGCCACCCACCGCGGTTACGACTCCGACCATCCACGCGTTCAGGGTGACGTCGGAATGGCAGGCGTGGCAATCGATTCCATCCTCGACATGCGCCAGCTGTTCGACGGCATCGACCTGTCGACCGTGTCGGTGTCGATGACGATGAACGGCGCCGTCCTGCCGATCCTCGCGCTGTACGTCGTCGCCGCCGAAGAGCAGGGCGTGCCGCCGGAGAAGTTGGCCGGGACCATCCAGAACGACATCCTCAAAGAGTTCATGGTTCGCAACACCTACATCTACCCGCCGCAGGCGTCGATGCGGATCATCTCCGACATCTTCGGCTACACCAGCGTCAAGATGCCAAAGTTCAACTCGATCTCGATCTCGGGCTACCACATCCAGGAGGCCGGTGCCACAGCCGATCTCGAGCTGGCGTACACCCTGGCCGACGGTGTCGAGTACATCAAGGCGGGTCTGGATGCCGGGCTCGACGTCGACAAGTTCGCGCCGCGGCTGTCCTTCTTCTGGGGCATCGGCATGAACTTCTTCATGGAGGTCGCCAAGCTGCGGGCGGGCCGGCTGCTGTGGAGCGAGCTGGTCGCCGAGTTCAACCCGAAGAATCCCAAATCGCTGTCGCTGCGTACCCATTCGCAGACATCGGGCTGGTCGTTGACCGCCCAGGACCCGTTCAACAACGTCGCGCGCACCTGTATCGAGGCGATGGCCGCGACGCAGGGGCACACCCAGTCGTTGCACACCAACGCGCTCGACGAAGCGTTGGCGTTGCCGACCGACTTCTCGGCACGCATCGCGCGCAACACCCAATTGGTGCTGCAGCAGGAGTCGGGCACCACGCGCCCGATCGACCCGTGGGGCGGCTCGTATTACGTCGAATGGCTGACCCACCAGCTGGCCACCGCGGCGCGGATGCACATCGGCGAGGTCGTCGAGCACGGCGGGATGGCCCAGGCGATCTCCGACGGCATCCCGAAACTGCGCATCGAGGAGGCCGCCGCGCGCACGCAGGCGCGCATCGACTCCGGCCAGCAGACGGTGATCGGCGTGAACAAGTACCAGGTCGACGAGGACCACGAGGTCGAGGTCCTCAAGGTCGAGAACAGCCGCGTGCGCGCCGAGCAGCTCGCCAAACTGCAGCAGTTGCGGGCCGATCGCGACCAGGCGGAGGTGGACGCCGCGCTGGCCGAGCTGAGCCGGGCGGCCGGCACCCGCGAGCCGGCGGGCTCCGATGGGCTCGGCAACAACCTGCTGGCCCTGGCGATCAACGCCGCGCGGGCCAAGGCCACCGTCGGCGAGATCTCCGATGCGCTCGAGCGGGTCTACGGGCGCCACGTCGCCGAGATCCGTACGATCGCCGGCGTCTACCGAGATGAGATGGGGGGTAAAGGGGTTAGCAACATCACGCAAGCCACCGACCTCGTGCAGAAGTTCGCCGAAGCCGACGGTCGTCAGCCGCGCATCCTCATTGCCAAGATGGGCCAGGACGGCCACGACCGCGGGCAGAAGGTGATCGCGACCGCCTTCGCCGACATCGGCTTCGACGTCGACGTCGGCTCGCTGTTCTCCACCCCCGAGGAGGTCGCGCGGCAGGCCGCCGACAACGACGTGCACGTGGTCGGTGTCTCGTCGCTCGCCGCCGGGCACCTGACCCTGGTGCCCGCGCTGCGCGAAGCGCTCGCCGAAGTCGGTCGGCCCGACATCATGATCGTGGTCGGCGGGGTCATCCCGCCCGGTGACTTCGACGAGCTCTACGCGGCCGGGGCCACCGCGATCTTCCCGCCCGGCACGGTGATCGCCGACGCGGCGGTCGGCCTCCTGCACAAGCTGGCCGAGCGGCTGGGCTACCGCCTCGACTAGATGGCCGATCCGACCGCCGACCTTGCGGCCGCCGTGGCGGACGGCGACCGCGCCGCTCTGGCCAGGGCCATCACGCTGGTGGAGTCGACGCGTGTCGACCACCGCGAGCAGGCCCAGGAACTGCTGCTGAAGCTGACCCCGCATGCGGGCAGCTCGCTACACGTGGGGATCACCGGGGTGCCCGGCGTCGGCAAGTCGACGACGATCGAGGCGCTCGGCATGTACCTGATCAACCAGGGACACCGCGTCGCGGTGCTGGCCGTCGACCCGTCCTCGACCAGGACTCGGGGCTCGATCCTGGGCGACAAGACCCGCATGGCACAGCTGGCGGTGCACCCCGACGCCTACATCCGCCCATCGCCCACCTCGGGCACGCTCGGCGGCGTCGCCAAGGCGACCCGCGAAACGATCGTGTTGTTGGAGGCGGCCGGTTTTGACGTGGTCCTGGTCGAGACGGTCGGCGTGGGGCAGTCCGAGGTGACGGTCGCCAACATGGTCGACACGTTCGTGTTCCTGACGCTCGCGCGCACCGGCGATCAGCTGCAGGGCATCAAGAAGGGTGTTCTCGAGCTCGCCGACATCGTCGTGGTGAACAAGGCCGACGGTGAGCATGCGATCGAGGCCAAACGGGCCGCCCGCGAACTCTCCGGCGCCATCCGACTCATCTATCCCCGCGAAACTCTGTGGCGCCCACCGGTTCTCACGATGAGCGCGCTGGAGGGCACGGGCCTCGAGGAGCTGTGGGCGACCGTGCTCAAACACCGCGACGTGCTCACCGAGGCGGGGGAGTTCGAGAGCCGACGCCGTGCTCAGCAAGTCGAGTGGACCTGGTCGATGGTGCGGGATGCGGTGCTCGACCGGGTGTTGTCCAACCCGAACGTGAAGCGCGTGCGCGCCGAGATCGAACGTCAGGTGCGGGACGGGGAGTTGACCCCCGCGCTTGCTGCGCAACACCTGCTCGATGCCTCTGACATGCGCGAACCTAACAAATAGGTAACGGCAGGTTTATTTGCCGGGCTTACGAGTAAATTAAATAAATTGTGACGGGTGTCAACAAACGGGAGCGCAGCGCCGCGCTCCCGCACGGTGTCCAGGGCGCTGCCGATTCCAACTTCGCCTGCACCCTGCGCGGCTTCTCGCGACTGTTCCCCGGCCCTCGCTACGGTGGCGGCGCCCTATCGATCTACCTGCACGGTGAGCCCGTCGTCGATGTGTGGACCGGCTACTCGGACCGCCGGGGCACGCAGTACTGGAACGCTGACACCGGTGCGATGGTCTTCTCGGTCACCAAGGGCATGGCGTCGACGGTCATCCACCGACTCGCCGATCGCGGGCTGATCGACTACGACACGCCCGTTGCCGAGTACTGGCCGGAGTTCGGCGTGAAGGGCAAGGCCGCGATCACGGTGCGCGAGCTGATGCAGCACCGGGCCGGGCTGTCGCACCTCAACGGATGCACCAAGGCGCAGCTGCTCGACCATCGGGTGATGGAGGAGCGCGTGGCGGCCGCGCCGGTCAACAAGCTGCTGTTCGGCCATCAGGCCTATCACGCGCTGACCTACGGCTGGCTGATGTCCGGGTTGGGCCGAGCGGTCACCGGGAAGGGCATGCGCGACCTGATCCGCGAGGAGCTGGCCGAGCCGCTCGACACCGACGGGTTGCACCTGGGCCGCCCGCCGGCCGACGCGCCGACGCGTGCCGCCCAGATCCTCGCCCCGCAGGGCGCCCTCGCCAACCCGGTGTTCAACTTCGTCGCCCCGCGCATCGCGGCCCTCGGTGTGTCCGGGATGTTCGGTTCGATGTACTTTCCGGGCATGAAGTCCGTGGTTCAGGGGGACACCCCGTTCCTGGACTCCGAGATCCCCGCCGCCAACGGTGTCGCCACCGCCAGGAGCCTGGCCAAGATGTACGGCGCGATCGCCAACGGCGGGCGCATCGAGGGCAAACAGTTCCTGTCCGAGGAGCGGGTCGCGGCGCTGACGGGCCGGGCGAGCTACTGGCCCGACCGCAACATCTTCGTGCCGTTGAGCTTCAATCTGGGCTACCACTCGCTCCCGCTGCCGCCGGGTGTGATGCCCGGATTCGGCCACGCCGGGCTGGCCGGTTCGGTCGGCTGGGCCGATCCGAGCAGCGGGTTGGCGTTCGGCTTCGTGCACAACCGGCTGCTCACGCGGATGGTGCTCGACCAGGCGACGTTCGCCGGGCTGGGCGTGTTGATCCGGCGCGACGCGGCGCGGGCGCGCAGGCGCGGCTATCAGACGGTGCCCGATCTGGGCGCGCCGTTCTACAGCGTGTCGCGGCCGGTCGCGTTATAGCGCTCGCTCGCGGGCTGAGTCACTGGGACGCGCTGCTGAACCACTTCGTCTTCTGCCGCCAGGACTCCGCCGAGGTCAGCGCGAAACCGGCGCCGCACATACACGCGAACACCCAGACCAGGGTCGCGCCGCCGTCGTGCTGTTGCAGCGCGGGGATGTAGGCCGTCAGCAGGCGCACGATGCACGCGGCGATGCCGGCGGCAGACGAGATCAGGTAGACGTTGGCGATCTTGCGCGACCGCGGATCCCTGCGCAGCACCAACAGGGCCCGGCTGCCGTAGCCCAGCAGGTAGATCAGGATGCCGCACAGGATCAGCCAGTAGGTGTTCAGCCAGAAGTCGGTGGGCACCTGGAAGAAGTCCCGCTTGAAGATGCGCGCGCCGTTACCGAGGGAGAACGTGACCAGCAGCAGCGGGATGCACAGCGTGGCCGGAATCTCGACGTACTGCTTGAACGACCTCTGGAGCGAGTGGTCGTCCTGCAGGCGCCCGAGGGCGTTGTAGACGACGGCCGATGCGGCGACGATGTAACAGTCGTGGCCGATGAAGTCCTCGAGGTTCCATTTCCCGGTCAGCGCGTGCAGCGCGACCCCGAGCGTTTCGGAGGCCCAGGGGGACATCAACAGCACGGCCATGCCCTGCAGGGCGATGTTGAGGGTGGCGGCGACTTCCCAACGGGAGGACCAGGTGACCCGGCGAATCCACAGGCTCCACGCGATACAGCAAAGCGTGATCGCGATCAGGGTCGCCAAAGCCATAGGGGTGCCTTCGGAGCTGCTGCAGTACTGGGCAAAGTGTACGGCTAAAGGGGCGGAGCGTCACTCCGCGGTCGCAGTTCGGAGAGCCGAGGAATCCGGGTGCGCGCCTTGGTCGTTTCCCGCACGGCCGTCTGGCCCGAACCGCCGGTGCGTTCGAGGTATTCGACGTAACTGAGCACTTCTTGCCTGGTCATCAGGCCGAACCTGATCTGCAGGTCGGGATAGTTCAGGCCGAATCGGTCGGCGACCCGCCGCAGCTCCTCGGCGTCTGGATAGTCCGGTTCTTTGATCCGGCGGTAGTACGTGCTGCTGGACGTGCCCAGCGCGTCGTAGATGTCCTTGGCTTCGATGTCCCCGTCGAGCAGGTAGTCGAGCAGCGCTTTGAGTTGTCTGCCGTTCTCGTCTGTCCGAGGCACTCGTCCACTCTAAACCAACGTCCCGGGTTTGGGCAGTGCGGTCCGCAAACTGGAGGAGTTTGCCTAAATTGACACTGGCGTCACAGTTTTGGGAGGTATCTCCCATTTCTGGGACACCTGAGCTATCTTTGGTCGCATGGTTGCTCCCTACCTGGCTTCGCCGACAGAGGTTCTGCGCCCGCTCGGCGAGTTTGCTACGGCAACGGTCCGCGTCACGGACTACGACGCTGCGGACGCCGGTGGCTCCGCCGGCATCTTCAAGGTTTCAACCCCCGCAGGCGAGGAGTTGACAGCCGAGCTCGACGGGGCCACGGAATGGTTCGGCCTGCCGGCTGACGAAATCCTGGTCGCCGCGTTGAGCAGGACCATCGCCCGCACACTCGGCGAGGGCGTTGCCCGTGTTGACATCGCCAGCGAGCGCGGCTCCCTACTCGATGCCGTACCGCTGGTGTGTGTGACGGGGCAGCACGGTACCGCCACCGAGGTACTGGCCTCCGTGCACCAGACGCTGGCCGCTGCCTCGGAGCGCGAGGTCGCCGCTTCGCCAGAGGTGTACTTCAACTACATCGGCGAACTGCCGTCGGACACCGTGCCGGTGCAGGAGACGCCGCCCGGCCTCGGTCATGCGTTGGAGGTGCGGGTCTACCGCGCCGGTGGTGAGGTGCGGGTCGACTGGTGGTACGACACCAGCCGCTTCGAGCAGTACACCGTCGAGGAGCTGTCCGAGCAGTTCCCGCTCGCGCTCGTCGAGATGACATCGGACGCACTGCCCCCGAACTGACTCGGTAAGATCGGCGTCAACGGCTTGGATCCGGCCATCACCGGGGAGCCTTCGGAAGAACAGTTCGGCGCCTCCAGCTCTGCGGCGGCGTGAGCCCAGTAGAACCGAACGGGTGGGCCCGTCAACGCCCCAAGTGAGCGGCGCACATCGCGACTTCGAGGTGCGCAAGCGGGGTGGTACCGCGGCGCTCGCGCACCGGCGCGACGTCGTCCCCGTGCCTTGGACGAACACCTGAGGCTTCCGAACCGGAAGCCGAACGAGGCACAGGAGCTATGACCGCCTACCCGAAGCCGGCCGCTGGGGCGCCCAGATTCCCCGCGCTGGAAGCCGAAGTCCTCGAATACTGGGACCGCGACGACACCTTCCGCGCCAGCATCGCCCGCCGCGACGACGCGCCCGAGTACGTCTTCTACGACGGCCCACCCTTCGCCAACGGGCTGCCGCACTACGGGCACCTGCTCACCGGCTACGTCAAGGACATCGTGCCCCGCTATCGCACCATGTGCGGTTACAAGGTGGAGCGCCGCTTCGGCTGGGACACCCATGGCCTGCCCGCCGAACTCGAGGTGCAGCGCCAACTCGGCATCACCGACAAGGCGCAGATCGAAGAGATGGGCATCGAGAAGTTCAACGACGCCTGCCGGGCCTCGGTGCTCAAGTACACCGACGAATGGCGTGCCTACGTGACCCGGCAGGCCCGCTGGGTGGACTTCGACAACGACTACAAGACCCTTGAACCCGAGTTCATGGAGTCGGTGATCTGGGCCTTCAAACAGTTGTGGGACAAGGGCCTTGCCTACGAGGGCAATCGTGTGCTGCCGTACTGCTGGAATGACGAGACACCGTTGTCCAGCCACGAACTGCGCATGGACGACGACGTCTATCAGAGCCGCCAGGACCCCGCGATCACCGTGGGCTTCCGGGTCGCCGAGGGGGATCTGGCCGGTGCATACCTACTGATCTGGACGACGACGCCATGGACCCTGCCCTCCAACCAGGCGGTCGCGGTCCACCCCGACGTCACCTACGTGCAGGTGAAGGCGCCCGACGGGCGCCGCGTCGTGTTGGCCGAGGCCCGGGTCGGCGCCTACGCGCGGGAACTGGGCGAAGAGCCGGAGGTTTTGGCCACCTTCTCCGGGCGCGAGTTGCTCGAGACCCGCTACCTGCCGCCGTTCGCCTACTTCGCCGATGCGCCCCGATCGTTCCGCGTGCTGCCCGCCGACTTCGTCAGCACCGAGGACGGCACCGGAATCGTGCACATGTCGCCCGCCTACGGCGAAGACGACATGCTCACCGCACAGGCCGCAGGCATCGAGGCCGTCACACCGGTCGATTCCAAGGGGCGGTTCGACGCCACCGTCCCCGACTACGCCGGACAGCACGTCTTCGACGCCAACCCGCAGATCATCCGCGATCTGAAGAACCAGACCGGGCCGGCGGCACCGCACGGTGCGGTGCTGGTGCGCCACGAGACCTACGAGCACTCCTATCCACACTGCTGGCGGTGCCGCAATCCACTGATCTACCGCGCGGTGTCGTCGTGGTTCATCAGGGTCACCGAATTCCGCGACCGCATGGTGGAGCTCAACCAGGAGATCACCTGGTATCCCGAACACGTCAAGGATGGTCAGTTCGGCAAATGGCTGGCCGGTGCCCGGGACTGGTCGATCTCGCGAAACCGGTACTGGGGCACGCCGATTCCGGTGTGGAAGTCCGACGATCCGGCGTATCCGCGCATCGACGTCTATGGCAGCCTCGACGAGCTCGAGCGCGACTTCGGGGTGCGGCCCACCGATCTGCACCGGCCCTACATCGACGAGCTCACCCGGCCCAATCCCGACGATCCGACGGGCCGCTCGACGATGCGCCGCATCGAAGACGTCTTCGACGTCTGGTTCGACTCCGGTTCCATGCCGTACGCGCAGGTGCACTACCCGTTCGAGAACCAGGACTGGTTCGCCGGGGTCGATTCCGCCGACCCCGACGAGCAGGTCGTCGGGCACTTCCCGGGTGATTTCATCGTCGAGTACATCGGGCAGACCCGCGGCTGGTTCTACACGCTGCACATCCTGGCCACCGCGCTGTTCGACAAGCCGGCGTTCAAAACCTGTGTGGCGCACGGGATCGTGCTCGGCAACGACGGCCAGAAGATGAGCAAGTCGCTGCGCAACTACCCGGATGTGACCGAGGTGTTCGACCGCGACGGTTCCGATGCCATGCGGTGGTTCCTGATGGCCTCGCCGATCCTGCGCGGCGGCAACCTGATCGTCACCGAACAGGGCATCCGCGAAGGCGTCCGGCAGGTGTTGCTGCCGCTGTGGAACGCCTACACGTTCCTGGCGCTGTACGCGCCGAAGAAGGGTACGTGGCGCACCGACTCCACGCACGTGCTGGACCGCTACATCCTGGCCAAGCTCGCTGTGTTGCGCGACGCGCTCACCGCGTCGCTGGATGTCTGCGACATCTCCGGGGCCTGCGACGAGCTGCGGCAGTTCACCGAGGCGCTGACGAATTGGTATGTGCGACGGTCCCGTTCCCGGTTCTGGGACGAGGACCCGGACGCGATCGACACCCTGCACACCGTGCTGGAGGTGACCGCCCGGCTGGCCGCACCGCTGCTGCCGTTGATCACCGAGGTCATCTGGCGGGGGGTGACCGGTGAGAGGTCGGTGCACCTGACCGACTGGCCCGAGGAGAACCTGCTACCCACCGACCCCGAGTTGGTCGCGACGATGGATCTGGTGCGCGAGGTGGCGTCGGCGGCGTCGTCGCTGCGCAAGGCCAAGAAGCTGCGAGTGCGGTTGCCGCTGCCGAAACTCACTGTCGCCGTGGACAACCCGCAGCGGCTCGAGCCGTTCACCGACCTGATCGCCGACGAGCTCAACGTCAAGGCCGTCGAACTCACCGACGACATCGACACCTACGGCCGGTTCGAGCTCACGGTCAACGCGCGCGTCGCGGGTCCGCGGCTGGGCAAGGACGTCCAGGCGGCCATCAAGGCCGTCAAGGCGGGCGAGGCCGTCGTCAACCCCGACGGCACTTTGAGTGCCGGACCGGCCGTGTTGCAGCCCGATGAGTACAGTTCGCGGCTGGTCGCCGCCGATCCGGAGTACACCGCGGCGCTGTCCGACGGGGCCGGGCTGGTGGTGCTCGACGGGACGGTCACCGAGGAGTTGGAGGCCGAGGGCTGGGCGAAAGACCGCATCCGCGAACTGCAGGATCTGCGCAAGTCGACGGGTCTGGACGTATCCGACCGGATCAGCGTCGTGATCTCGGTTCCGCAGGAACGCGAGGCGTGGGCGCGCACGCACCGCGACCTGATCGCACGCGAAATCCTCGCCACGACTTTCGATTTCGGTGAGCCGGCGGACGGCAGCGAGATCGGCGACGGCGTGAAGGTCGCGATCGCGAAGGTCGATCGCTAACCATCGGCGACGCGGGCGCCGCGGCCGTCGAACACCACGACATCGGCGCGGCGCAGCTGTCTGCCCCGTCGGTGCTCGACTTCGCCGTTGACGGTGACCAGCCCGTCGGCGATCACCGACTTCGCGTCGGCGCCCGAGTCGATGAGCCCGGCCAGTTTGAGGAACTGGCCCAACCGGATCGAGTCGTCGGAGATGACGACATCGAGGGGTTCGGCGCCCGGGTGTGCCATGGGGGTCAGGTTAGCGCCTTAGCATCTGCAGCAATGGACGCTCGCTGGGTTCTGCACCTCGACATGGACGCCTTCTTCGCGTCCGTCGAGCAGCTGACCCGTCCGACGCTGCGGGGACGCCCGGTGCTGGTCGGTGGGCTCGGCGGTCGCGGTGTGGTCGCCGGGGCGAGCTACGAGTCGCGGGTGTACGGCGCCAAGTCGGCGATGCCCATGCACCAGGCCCGCAGGCTGGTCGGCGCCACAGCGGTGGTTCTTCCGCCGCGCGGAGTCGTCTACGGCGTGGCCAGCCGCCGGGTGTTCGAGACGGTGCGCGCGATGGTGCCGGTTCTCGAGCAGCTCTCGTACGACGAGGCTTTCGGCGAGCCCGCCGAACTCGCCGGCGCATCGGCGGCCGACGTCGAGCACTTCTGTCGGACGCTGCGCGCCCGGGTGCTCGCCGAGACCGGGCTCGTCGCGTCGATCGGTGCGGGTTCGGGTAAGCAGCTCGCCAAGATCGCATCCGGATTGGCGAAACCCGACGGTATGCGGGTGGTTCGCCGCGACGAGGAACGCTCGTTGCTCGACGGCCTGCCGGTGCGGCGGCTGTGGGGGATCGGACCTGTCGCCGGGGAGAAGCTGCACAGGCTCGGCATCGAGACCATCGGCGCGTTCGCCGCTCTGAGCGAGGCGGAGGCCGCCGACATCCTCGGCGGCACCGTGGGCCCGGCGCTGCACCGCCTCGCCCGCGGTATCGACGACCGGCCGGTGGCCGAGAACGCGCCGGCCAAACAGATCAGCGCGGAGTCCACCTTCCCCGAAGACCTGACCACCCTCGACCAGCTTCGCGAAGCGATGGGCCCGATCGGTGAGCACGCCCACCGGCGCCTGGAGAAGGACGGCCGCGGTGCGCGCACCGTCACCGTGAAGCTCAAGAAGTCCGATATGAGCACCCTCACCCGATCGGCGACCCTGCCCTATGCCACCGCCGATGCGGCCACCTTGACCGCCACCGCGCGCCGGCTGCTGCTCGACCCCGTCGAGGTCGGTCCGATTCGCCTTCTGGGCGTTGGCTTTTCGGGGCTCTCCGATGTTCGGCAGGAGTCGTTGTTCCCGGACTTGGAGCTGATGGCGTACGACGAGGACGTGACGCACACCGGGGTGCCGCCGACCGTCTCGGATCTCGCCGCGACCGCACCCGCTTGGCGCATCGGCGACGATGTCACCCACCCGGATTTTGGACACGGGTGGATTCAGGGCGCCGGGCACGGGGTGATGACGGTCCGGTTCGAGACCAGAACCAGCGGACCGGGCCAAGCCCGCACGTTCCCGGTCGACACGCCCGGTATCGAGCGCGCGAACCCCGTCGATTCGCTCGACTGGCCCGACTACATCGCCGAACTGGCGCGCTACCAGAGCACCCCGTAAACGCTCGAGATCGTGAAGCCGTGACCGCCGTACGTCGTACAGGTCACCGTGCCCTGATGTCCGACACCGCAACTGGCTCCCCAGTTTTCGAGCCGGTACCCCGCAGGCAGGACGTCGACGCCCTCGCGGGTGAACGTCGGTGCGGGGGAGTGGCGATATTCTGCCGGGCCGCCGCTGGTCAAAAACGTCTGGTTGGTGCCGGGCGGGGCTTCCAGCGGAACCCCGTCACAACCGATGGGGCCGCCGTTGGGGCCGATGCCGCAGGACAGCCCGTCGGGTGTCGTGAAGAACACGTGGTAGTTGGGCGGTGGGCCGGGTCGGTAGAAGCCTTCGGCGACGGGGTAGTGATCGATCGCGTCCGCTCCCGTGGGCGCTTGGGCACGGGCCACCGCGCCGGCGGCCAGGGTCAGCGCCAGAACGGCGGTCAGCGTGGCGCCTCGGCGAACCATGTTCTCGAAGTGCACGCGTCCACGGTGCCATGCGCGTCAACCCCATCGGTCGACGGCTTCGTCGACGCGACCCATGGTGCGGAATTCCTCTGCATCGACGTTTTGGGATGATGGTCCAGTGACTGACGACCCAGAAGTGGCCGACGAGACCACCCAGGAGACCGCGCCGCCGAGGCGACGGCTGGGCCTGCTGCTCGCTATCGCGGGCGTCGTGCTGGTCACCGACGTCGTCACCAAGGTGCTCGCGGTCAAACTCCTCACCCCGGGCCAGCCCGTGTCGATCATCGGCGACACGGTGACCTGGACCCTGGTGCGGAACTCGGGTGCGGCGTTCTCGATGGCCACCGGCTACACGTGGGTGCTCACACTGATCGCGACCTGCGTGGTGATCGGGATCGTGTGGATGGGTCGCCGGCTGGTGTCACCGTGGTGGGCCGTCGGGCTCGGCATGATCCTCGGTGGCGCCCTCGGCAATCTCATCGACCGGTTCTTCCGCTCGCCCGGCCCGCTGCAGGGCCACGTCGTGGACTTCCTGTCGATCGGGTGGTGGCCGGTCTTCAACGTGGCCGATCCGTGCGTCGTCGGCGGGGCGATCCTGTTGGTGGGGCTGTCGCTGTTCGGGTTCGACTACGACACCGTCGGGCGGCGGAAGGCCGCCGAGGACGAATAGATGGCCGATCGGTCGCTTCCGGTCCCGGAGGGTCTGGCGGGCATGCGGGTCGACGCGGGCCTCGCTCGGCTGCTCGGCCTGTCGCGCACGGTCGCGGCGGCGCTGGCCGAAGAAGGCGGTGTCGTAATCGACGGCGCCCCCGCGGGCAAATCGGACAAGCTGACCGCGGGCGCCTGGCTGGATGTGCGGTTGCCCGAAGCGCCTGCGCCGGTGGAGAACACACCCGTCGAGATCGACGGGATGGCCATCCTGTACTCCGACGAGGACATCGTCGCCGTGGACAAGCCGCCGGGGGTCGCCGCGCACGCCACCGTGGGCTGGTCGGGTCCGACGGTGTTGGGCGGCCTGGCCGCGGCGGGCTTCCGCATCAGCACTTCGGGGATCCACGAGCGCCAGGGCATCGTGCACCGCCTCGACGTCGGCACCTCGGGGGTCATGGTCGTGGCCCTCTCGGAACGCGCCTACACGGTGCTCAAGCGGGCGTTCAAACAGCGCACCGTCGAGAAGCGTTATCACGCGCTCGTGCAAGGGCATCCCGACCCATCGAGCGGCACGATCGACGCACCGATCGGCCGGCACCGCGGACACGACTGGAAGTTCGCGGTCACCGAGAACGGCAGGCACAGCGTCACCCACTACGACACCCTCGAGGCGCACCGCGCCGCCAGCCTGCTCGACATCGAACTGGAAACCGGTCGCACACACCAGATCCGGGTACATTTCGCCGCGCTGCACCATCCGTGCGTCGGCGATCTCACCTACGGCGCCGATCCCACGTTGGCCAAGCGGCTCAAGCTGGAACGGCAGTGGCTGCACGCACGATCGCTGGCCTTCACGCATCCCGCCGACGGGCGCCGCGTCGAGATCACCAGTCCCTATCCGGCCGATCTGCAACACGCCCTGGACGCACTGCGCAACCACGAACTGTGAGCGACACCCGCAGACCCGGCTTACTGTTCGGGGTCGGCGCATACGCGTGCTGGGGAACGTTTCCCGCGTTCTTCCCGCTGCTGAAACCCGCGTCGGCCCTCGAGGTGCTCGCGCACCGCATCGTGTGGAACTTCCTGCTGATGATCGTCGTGGTCGCGGTCGTGCGCAGGCTCGGCGACCTCAAACGAATCTCCGGTCGCACGTGGCTGCTGCTGGCCGCCGCGTCGGCGCTGATCTCGATCAACTGGGGGATCTACGTCTATGCCGTCAACAACGGGCACGTGGTGGACGCGGCGCTCGGCTACTTCATCAACCCGCTGGTGGTCGTCGGGTTGGGGCTGATCGTGTTCCGGGAGCGGCTCAACCGCGCGCAGTTCGTGGCGTTGGCCGTCGCTGTGACCGGCGTGGTGGTGCTGACGGTGCAAGTGGGCGCACCGCCCTACATCGGTCTGGGTCTGGCGTTGTCTTTCGGCCTCTACGGCGCGGTCAAGAAAGTCGTGGCGACCGACCCGCGGGTCAGCGTCGGGGTGGAGGCCGGTATCGCCACGCCGTTCGCGGCGGCCTACATCGTCGTGCTGCACTGCACCGGGCACGCAACGTTCACCGACCACGGCGGTGACCACGTCGCGCTGATGGTGCTCTCGGGTGTCCTGACGGCGGTGCCGCTGTTGCTGTTCGCCGCGGCCGCACAGCGGTTGCCGCTGGTGACGATGGGCCTGCTGTTCTACCTGACGCCGGTGATGCAGCTGACGTGGGGCGTGTTCGTGGGCGGGGAGCCGATGCCGCCGGCCCGCTGGGTGGGCTTCGCGTTGATCTGGGTGGCGCTGGTGGTTTTCAGCGCCGACGCCGTCGGCCGGTCGCGGGCCGATCGGCAACTTTGCGAAACTGCCGGTTGACCTTGAACTAGCAATGTCTTAACGTTTGCTCGTGGTTGACGAGACCGAGCCGGCTCTCGGCCCGCGCGGGCGGGGACGTCCCGTGGGATCGGACTCGGCCGAGACGCGGGCCGGCATCCTTCGGGCCGCACGCGCGGTGATCAACGAACGCGGGTACGAGGCGGCGACGTTCAAGGCGATCGCGGTGCGCGCGGGGATCAGCCGGCCGACCATGCACTATTACTTCGCCACCAAAGAAGACCTCTACGACTGCCTCCAGCGTGAGGCATACGCGGCGGTCTCGGCCTCGATCGAGGCCGCTAGACAGCGGAATACGCTGCTGGAACAGCTGACTGCGTTCGTCGCCGCCGCGGGTGAGCTGGATCCCTCGGACGGTTCGATGATGCGGTTCGTGATTGCGTCGCGACTCGAGCAGCACCGTCATCCCGGGCTGCGCGGCAGCGTCACACCGGTCGCCGAGGCGGTGGCCGACTTCTACACCTGGATGGTCGACGAAGCGATCCGCCGCGGTGAGATCCCCGAGGACGTGGACGCCCGCGCGGTGGTCAACATGCTCTCGGCGATGTTCTGGGGAATGGGGTTCTTCGGCCGGTTCGTCCACGGATCCGAACCGGCGATTGCAGTTGCCAAGCAACTGAACAGACTGTTGCGTCGAGGCTTGCTCCAGTCATCGGAGCGCCTCGCGGTCTAGCGAGAAGCCGGAATTCTGTCCGCGGCTCGAAGACACGCATTTCCGACACGCCGGGAACTGTCGGAGGGCGGTCATAGACTGGCCCTCCTATGAGCCCTTCGGATTCGCGGTCGTTCGTGCACCTGCATAACCACACCGAGTACTCGATGCTGGACGGTGCCGCGAAGGTCAAGCCGATGCTCGCCGAGGCTCAGCGTCTGGAGATGCCCGCGATCGGGATGACCGATCACGGAAACATGTTCGGCGCCAGCGAGTTCTACAACGCCGCCACCGACGCCGGGATCAAGCCGATCATCGGTGTCGAGGCCTACATCGCGCCGGGTTCGCGGTTCGACACCAAGCGCATCCTGTGGGGTGATCCGAGCCAGAAGGGCGACGACGTATCCGGCAGCGGGTCCTACACCCACATGACGATGGTGGCCGAGAACGCCACCGGGTTGCGCAACCTGTTCAAGCTGTCCTCGCTCGCCTCGTTCGAGGGGCAACTCGGCAAGTGGTCGCGTATGGACGCCGAGCTGATCGCCGAGCACGCCGAGGGCATCATCGCCACCACGGGCTGCCCGTCGGGCGAGGTGCAGACCCGGCTGCGGCTCGGCCACCATGACGAGGCCGTGGCTGCGGCCGCCAAGTGGCGGGACATCTTCGGACCGGACAACTTCTTCCTCGAGCTGATGGATCACGGCCTCGACATCGAGCGCCGTGTGCGCGAGGGGCTGCTCGATATCGGGCGCAAGCTCGGCATCCCGCCGCTGGCCACCAACGACTGCCACTACGTCACCCGCGACGCCGCCCAGAATCACGAGGCGCTGCTGTGCATCCAGACCGGCAAGACGCTCTCGGACCCGAACCGGTTCAAGTTCGACGGTGACGGCTACTTCCTCAAGACGGCCGCCGAGATGCGTGCCCTGTGGGACGACCAGGTGCCCGGCGCGTGCGACTCGACGCTGCTGATCGCCGAGCGGGTGTCGTCGTATGAGGACGTGTGGACGGTGCGCGACCGGATGCCGGTCTTCCCCGTGCCCGAGGGCCACACCCAGGAGTCCTGGCTGCGCCACGAGGTCCGCGCCGGGCTCGAGCGTCGTTTCCCCTCCGGTGACGTACCGCAGGAGTACACCGATCGCGCCGACTACGAGATCAAGGTCATCTGCGACAAGGGTTACCCGTCGTACTTCCTGATCGTGGCCGACCTGATCAACTACGCGCGTTCGGTCGACATCCGGGTCGGCCCCGGCCGCGGGTCGGCCGCCGGGTCGCTGGTCGCCTACGCACTGGGCATCACCAACATCGACCCGATCCCGTACGGGCTGCTGTTCGAGCGGTTCCTCAACCCCGAGCGGGTGTCGATGCCCGATATCGACATCGACTTCGACGACCGCCGCCGTGGTGAGATGCTGCGATACGCCGCCAACAAGTGGGGCAGCGACCGGGTGGCCCAGGTGATCACCTTCGGCACCATCAAAACCAAAGCGGCGCTGAAGGACTCGGCGCGCGTGCACTACGGCCAGCCCGGCTTCGCGATCGCCGACCGGATCACCAAGGCGCTGCCTCCGCCGATCATGGCCAAGGACATCCCGCTGTCGGGCATCACCGACCCCAACCATGAGCGGTACAAGGAGGCCGCCGAGGTCCGCGGCCTGATCGACACCGACCCCGACGTCCGCACCATCTACGAGACCGCACGCGGACTCGAGGGCCTGGTCCGCAACGCCGGTGTGCACGCCTGCGCGGTGATCATGAGCTCCGAGCCGCTCGTCGACGCGATCCCGCTGTGGAAGCGGCCCCAGGACGGCGCGATCATCACCGGCTGGGACTACCCGTCGTGCGAGGCCATCGGCCTGTTGAAGATGGACTTCCTGGGGCTGCGCAACCTGACGATCATCGGTGACGCGCTGGACAACATCAGGGCCAACCGCGGGATCGAGCTCGACCTCGAAGCCGTTCCACTCGACGACAAGGCGACCTACGAGCTGTTGGGCCGCGGCGACACGCTCGGGGTGTTCCAGCTTGACGGCGGGCCGATGCGCGACCTGCTGCGGCGCATGCAGCCGACGGGGTTCGAGGACGTCGTCGCGGTGATCGCGCTCTACCGCCCCGGTCCGATGGGCATGAACGCCCACAACGACTACGCCGACCGCAAGAACGGCCGCCAGGCGATCAAGCCGATCCACCCGGAGCTCGAAGAGCCGCTGCGCGAGATCCTCGCCGAGACCTACGGCCTGATCGTCTACCAAGAGCAGATCATGCGGATCGCGCAGAAGGTTGCCGGGTACTCGCTGGCCCGAGCCGACATTCTGCGAAAAGCCATGGGCAAGAAGAAGCGCGAAGTCCTGGAAAAGGAGTTCGAGGGCTTCTCCGAGGGCATGAAGACCAACGGCTTCTCCGCCGCCGCCATCAAGGCGCTGTGGGACACCGTGCTGCCGTTCGCCGACTACGCGTTCAACAAGTCGCACGCCGCCGGGTACGGCCTCGTCTCGTACTGGACGGCCTACCTCAAGGCCAACTATCCGGCCGAGTACATGGCCGGGTTGCTGACGTCGGTCGGTGACGACAAGGACAAGGCCGCCGTATACCTGGCCGACTGCCGCAGGCTCGGCATCACGGTGCTGCCGCCCGACGTCAACGAGTCGCACCTGAATTTCGCCTCCGTCGGCGAGGACATCCGCTACGGGCTGGGCGCGGTGCGCAACGTCGGCGCCAATGTGGTTGCCTCGGTGATCAATACGCGCACCGAGAAGGGGAAGTTCATCGACTTCTCCGACTACCTCAACAAAATCGAGATCGGCCCGTGCAACAAGAAGGTCACGGAGTCGCTGATCAAGGCCGGTGCGTTCGACTCGCTGGGGCACCCGCGCAAGGGCTTGTTCCTGATCCACACTGACGCCGTCGACTCCGTGCTGGGCACCAAGAAGGCCGAGGCGATGGGGCAGTTCGACCTGTTCGGCGGCGCCGACACGGCCACCGACGCGGTGTTCACCATCAAGGTGCCCGACGAGGAGTGGGAGGACAAGCACAAACTCGCGCTCGAACGCGAGATGCTGGGCCTCTACGTGTCCGGTCATCCGCTCAACGGCATCGCCCACCTGCTGGCCGCCCAGGTCGACACGGCGATCCCGGCCATTCTGGACGGCGACCTGCCCAACGACACGCAGGTGCGCGTCGGCGGCATCCTGGCCTCGGTCAACCGCAGGGTCAACAAGAACGGGTTGCCGTGGGCCTCGGCGCAATTGGAGGATCTGACCGGCGGCATCGAGGTGCTGTTCTTCCCGCAGACCTACTCGACGTTCGGTGCCGAGATCGCCGACGACGCCGTCGTGCTGGTCGGCGCGAAGGTGGCGATCCGCGACGATCGGATCTCATTGATCGCCAATGACCTTGTGGTGCCCGACTTCTCGAATGCGCAACTGGATCGCCCGTTGGCGGTGAGCCTGCCGACCCGACAGTGCACCGTGGACAAGGTGACCGCGCTCAAGCAGGTGCTGGCCCGCCATCCCGGCACGTCGCAGGTGCATCTGCGGTTGATCAGCGGGGAGCGGATCACCACGCTGGAACTGGACACATCGCTGCGTGTCACGCCGTCGTCGGCGCTGATGGGCGACCTCAAGGCCCTGCTGGGGCCCGGCTGTCTGGGCGGCTGACGTCAGTTCAGGACATTCACCGCCCGCGCGATGACGAGTCCCGCGGTGCCCAGCGCGACGATCGCCTGCACCGTCATCATCATCTTGGCCCACCGGGCGAGCGGCATGGTGTCGGTCGGGGAGAACGCCATGACGTTCGTCACGCTGACATAGAGGTAATCGACGAAGGTGGGCCGCCAATCCGGTTCGGCGACATGCGGAGTCGTCATCTGCGGGAACAGGAAATCGGGATAGGGCCGCTCTCCCGCGTGCCGCGCGAACGGCCCACCCCGGTCCAGCTCCCAGTACCAGATGCCGAACACGATCACGTTCGTGACGATGATCGAGGCGCCGCTGCCGAGCAGCACCGCCGCGTCGTTGCTCTCGTCGCCGCTGAGAATGCCGACCGCCAGCACGACCGCCGAGAGCGTGTTGTCGAGGGTGATCGCCGCCAGCAGGACCCATGTCGTGTACCGGCCGAACCGGGTGCGCCGGGTCATGACGCGCGGGTTGATCGCCAGCAGCGCCAGCAGCAGGAGTCCCTCCAACACCACCAGCGGCCAGCGGGGGACCAGCGTGTAGCCCTTGGGGATCGCGAGCTGCAACGCCATGACGGCCACCACCGCGATCAGCACGGGCAGCGTGCTCTCTGGATCGCCTCGCCGCAGCCAGGCCGGCGTGCGGTGCTGTTCCGGCGGTGATTCCATCACGTCATTCTGATGCGCCAGGATGATCGGATGGAGTCACGACACGTCAGCATCTGGATCGCCGCGCCAGCCGAGACCGTCTACCGGTTCGCCGCGGATCCGCAGACGTGGCCGCGCTGGGCGGCCGGTCTCGCGCAGAGCGGGCTTCGCCAGACTCCGAGCGGCTGGGTGGCCGACTCACCGATGGGCGAGGTGACGGTCGAGTTCTCGCCGCGCAACGACCTCGGTGTGCTTGACCACGTGGTGCGGCTGCCCACCGGGGAAGCGGTCTACAACCCGATGCGGGTGCAGCCCTGGAGTGTGCCGACCGACGCCGACGAGGCGCACAGCGAGGTGGTGTTCAGCGTGCGCCGACGGCCGGAAATGACCGACGAGGAGTTCGATGCCGACACCGAAGCGGTCGCCGCCGACCTGGCGACGCTGAAGAGGTTGCTCGAGGACTAGAGGCGCGCCGAGCAGAGCGCGCTGAACGCCACCCAGGTGACGGTGCCCACCGCGGCACCCGCGAGTACCGCCGTCGCCGCCGTGCCGGTCGCGATCCCGATCACCAGCGCCACGACCGCGCTCAGCACGAGGGCGATCAGCTTGTACGCCGGCCAGGGCACACCCGCCACCGACACGTCGCACGTCGCGCGTGCGGCTGCGGTGCGGAAGTTACCTGCGGCGGTCATGACCTCCACGATAGCTCGTAACTGATTTTTCGGCCACCCGAAACACCGGATCAGGCCCGCGGATTTAAAGCGCGTCTAAGCTGATGAGATGCCACTTTCCGGAGAGTATGAACCCAGCCCGTGGGACTGGGTAAGGGAACACGCCGACCGCATCACGGAGTCCGGAACCACCGAGGGTGTGGACATGAAAGGTAAACCCCTCATCCTCCTGACGACCGTCGGCGCGAAGACGGGCAAGATCCGGAAGACCCCCTTGATGCGGGTGGAACACGACGGCCAGTACGCGGTCGTGGCCTCGTTGGGTGGCGCCCCCAAGCATCCGGTCTGGTACCACAACATCAAGGCTCATCCGCGGGTGGAACTGCAGGACGGGGCGGTGACCAGGGAGTATGACGCGCGCGAGGTCACCGGTGAGGAAAAGGCCCTCTGGTGGGAGCGGGCCGTGGCGGCATGGCCCGACTACGCCGAGTACCAGAAGAAGACCGACCGCCAGATCCCGGTGTTCGTGCTGAGCCCGATTTCTTGAAAACCGCTGGTTGGTGGCACCATTGACCGGTGTCCGCTGAACTGAGCCAAAGCCCGAGGACGTCGCCGCTTCGTGCGTCGGATATCGACGAGGCCGCTCAGCGAATTGCGGACGTCGTGCTGCGCAGTCCGCTGGAGCTCAGCGAGAGGCTCTCGGAGGCCACCGGCGCGGCGGTGTATCTGAAGCGTGAGGATCTGCAGCCCGTGCGGTCCTACAAGCTGCGGGGCGCGCACAACCTGCTGATGCAGTTGTCTGCCGACGAGCTGGCCGCAGGCGTGGTGTGTTCGTCGGCGGGCAACCACGCGCAGGGCTTCGCGATGGCGTGCCGCTCGATGGGGGTCCGCGGCCGGGTCTATGTGCCGGGCAAGACGCCCAAGCAGAAGCGCGACCGCATCCGGTACCACGGTCGCGAGTTCATCCAGTTGATCGTCGGCGGCAGAACCTACGACGACGCCGCGGCCGCCGCGCTCGACGACGTCGCCCGCACGGGTGCGACGCTGGTTCACCCGTATGACGATCTGCGCACGATGGCCGGACAGGGCACGATCGCCGCGGAGATCCTCGACCAACTCGACACCGAGCCCGACCTCGTTGTCGTTCCGGTCGGCGGTGGCGGATGCATCGCGGGCATCACCACCTATGTGGTCGAACGGACGAGCGGCACCGCCGTGTTGGGAGTCGAGCCGGCGGGGGCGCCCGCGATGATCGCGGCGCTGGCGGCGGGTGAGCCGGTGACCATCGACGACGTCGACCAGTTCGTCGATGGCGCGGCGGTCAACCGCGCGGGAACGCTGCCGTACGAGGTGCTGGCGGCCGCCGGTGACATGGTGTCGATGACGACCGTCGACGAGGGCGCCGTGTGCACCGCGATGCTCGACCTGTACCAGAACGAGGGCATCATCGCCGAGCCGGCGGGGGCGCTGTCGGTGGCCGCGTTGATGGAGGCTGACATCGCACCGGGATCCACTGTGGTGTGCGTGATCTCGGGTGGCAACAACGACGTGTCGCGCTACGGCGAGGTACTGGAGCGTTCGCTGGTGCATCTCGGTCTCAAGCACTATTTCCTGGTCGACTTCCCGCAGGAACCGGGCGCGCTGCGCCGGTTCCTCGACCAGATACTCGGCCCGAACGACGACATCACCTTGTTCGAGTACGTCAAGCGCAACAACCGTGAGACCGGCGAGGCGCTGGTCGGGATCGAGTTGGGTTCGGCGACCGACTTCGAGGGTCTGCTCGAGCGCATGCGCGCCTCGGACATCCACGTCGAGGCGCTCGAGCCCGATTCGCCGGCGTACCGCTACCTGCTCTGACAGTTTCGCGGGCCCAGGTCAGTTTCGGCGGACGACAGCGAACGAATGTCCCGGCACCCGTGTTGATTCCGCTCCGACCGTCGGCTGATCCCACGCCAGCACCACCTCGCCGGTGACCGGGACTTCGACCGCCTCGGCGCCGAGATTGCATGCGATCGACAGCGACCCGCGGTGCATCACGATCCAGCGCCGGGCTTCGTCGTAGTCGATCTGGAGGTTGTCCAGCCACGGGTCGGCCATATCGGGCTCGTTGTGCCGCAACGCGATCAGCTCGCGGTACACCCGCCGCAGCCGGCCGTGATCACCCTCGTCGATCTCGTCCCACTTCAGCTTCGAGCGCAAAAAGGTCTCGCGGTCCTGCGGATCGGGGATCTCGTCGGCGTCCCAGCCGTGCTCGGCGAACTCGCGCTTGCGGCCCTCGGCCGTGGCGCGCGCCAGTTCCGGCTCGGGGTGTGAGCTGAAGAACTGGAACGGCGACGACGACCCCCATTCCTCACCCATGAAAAGCATGGCCGTGTAAGGGCTTCCGAGTGCCAAGGCGGCTTTGACGGCGAGCTGCCCGGACGTCAGGTTCTGCGACGGACGGTCGCCGACCGCCCGGTTACCCACCTGATCGTGGGTCAGCGTGTAGGCCAGCAGCCGGGTGGCGGGGATGGTGGCGGTGTCCAACGGACGCCCGTGTCTGCGGTGCCGGAACGACGAGTACGTGCCCGCGTGGTAGTAACCGTTCTTCAGCGTCGCGGCCAGCGCCTCGAGCGTGCCGAAATCGTTGTAGTAGCCCTGCTGTTCGCCGGATACCGCGGAGTGGATCGCGTGGTGGATGTCGTCGTCCCACTGCGCGGTCATCCCCAGTCCACCCTGGTCGCGGGGCGTGATGAGCCGCGGATCGTTGAGGTCGCTTTCGGCGATCAACGACAGCGGCCGGCCCAACTCCGCGGCCAGCGCATCGGTTTCGGCCGACAGCTCTTCGAGGATGTGGATCGCCGTCGTGTCGACGAGGGCGTGCACCGCGTCCAGGCGCAGCCCGTCGGCGTGGAAGTCGCGCATCCAGCGCAGCGCGCAGTCGATGATGTAGCGCCGCACCTCGTCGGCGTCGGCGTCGGCGATGTTGATTGACTCACCCCACGGATTGCTACCGCTGGACAGGTAGGGCCCGAACTTGGGCAGGTAGTTCCCCGACGGGCCCAGGTGGTTGAAGACGGCGTCGATCAGCACCCCGAGTCCGCGTTGGTGGCAGGCGTCGATCAGGCGCACCAGCGCGTCGGGCCCGCCGTAGGGTTCGTGTACCGCGTACCAGAGCACACCGTCGTAACCCCACCCGTGGGTCCCGCCGAACGCGTTGACCGGCATCAGCTCGACGAGGTCGACGCCGAGATCGACGAGGTAGTCGAGCTTGTCGATCACCGCGTCGAATGTGCCTTCGGGGGTGAAGGTTCCAACGTGCAGCTCGTAGATCACCGCACCCTCGATCGAGCGGCCTGCCCAGTCGCCGTCCGTCCATGCCGTCGGATCGGGTTGCCACAGCTGCGATCTCTCGTGCACGCCGTCGGGCTGACGGGGGGAGCGGGGATCGGGGAGCACCTTCGGGTCGTCGTCGAGGACGAAGCCGTAGCGTGCGTCGGACGCGGCCTCGACCTCGGCGCGCCACCACCCGTCGTCCGCCGGGGTCATGTCATGCAGTGTGCCGTCGACGTCGAGCCGGACCCGTTGCGGTCGCGGCGCCCACACGCTGAATTCAGCCATCGACCCGCTCCAACAGTACGACCGGCAGGTCGGTGAAGAGTTCGGCGGCCAGCACCCGCCCGTGGTGTCGACGCCCGCCGATGCGGTCCGCCCAGGTGCCCGGGGGCAGGGCGACAGCGGTGTCCCCCCAACCGGTTTCGGAAAGCCGCACCGAATGCCGGGTGACCGCGGTCAGGACATCGTCACCGCGTAGGAACGCAACGAGGTGTTGCGCCGCGGGCCCGTCGGCCAGCACGGGGGTGTAGCCGCCGGTCGAAAACGTTGTCGGCCGCTCCTTTCGGACGGCCAGCGCGGCGGCGACCACCCGCAGCTTCGGGTGGCGCATCGCCTGCAGCGCATCGCGGCGAGCCGCGTAGTCGACGGGCCGGCGGTTGTCCGGATCGACCAGGCTGTCCTCCCACAGCTCGGTGCCCTGGTAGACGTCGGGCACCCCGGGCGCGGTGAGCGCCAACAGTTTCTGGCCGAGCGCGTCGCTGCGGGCATGCAGGTCGAGCCGCGCGGCCAAACCAGACATCTCCGTGGCCACCGGGCCATCGATCACGGCGTCCAGCCAGGCGTGCAGGCGGGTCTCGAAGTCGTCGTCCGGATCGTTCCAGGTGGTGTGCTCCGCGGCTTCGCGGATGGCCTTCTCCGCATAGGCATGCAGTCGCTCACGCAACTCGTCGCTCACCCTACCGTCGGCCGGCCAGACCCCAAACATGTTCTGCAGCAGGAAGAAACCGGTTGTACGGTCGGGAGCCGGGGTGCGTTGCTCCCACGCGGTGACATACTCGGCCCACAGCGACGGAACCTGCGACAGCACTCCGATACGTGCGCGGACGTCCTCACCGCGCTTGGTGTCGTGGGTGGTCAGCGCGACCATCGCGTCGGGCCACATCCGTGCGCGCACCGCGGCCCGCTGGTGGAACTCGGCGACGCTGACCCCGAAATGGTGCGGTTCGGAACCGACCTCGTTGAGCGAGACCAGTCGCGCGTCGCGGTAGAACAGGCAGTCCTCCATCGATTTCGCCGTCGCAGCGCCGCACAGCTGCTGCAACCGGACCTCGGCCTCCTTGCTGACCGCCAGCGCGGTTGCGATCAGCGCCAGCGGCTCGGCCAATTTCGGTTCCGCGGAGGCTGTTTCGGCGAGCGCGCTGGGCAGGACACCCGACAGCGAGCGGTAGTCGGAGCGGTAGACGTCGATGCGGCTGAGCAGAGCGGCGATCGCTGCGGGCAGGTCGTGGTGGTCGGTGCCGGTGGCGCTGACGATGGTGCGGCGCAACCGGGCCAGCTCACTGCCCAGGGTCTCGGTCACCGCATTCGCCTTGAGGGTGCGCGCGAGATCCGGCATCGAACTGTAGGCCAAGCCGGTGGAGTCGAACAGGTTGGTCAGCGCCTCCTCGCCCGAGGGATCGATGAACACCCCGCCGATCTCCCGCATCGCGTCGTAGCCGGTGGTGCCGGCCACCGGCAGCGTCGGCTCCAGCGGCTCGTCTGCGGCCAGGATCTTCTCGATCACGATCCAGGCGTCGGGGCCGGTGAGTTCACGCAGCCAGGAAAGATATCCGGCGGGGTTCGACAGCCCGTCCGGGTGATCGATGCGGATGCCGTCGACCAACCCCTCGTCGAACCACCGTTTCGCTTCGGCGTGGGTGGCGTCGAAAACGGCGCGGTCCTCCTGGCGCAATCCGGCCAACGAGGTGATCGAAAAGAAACGGCGATAGCCGCAAACCCCGTTCTTCCAACCGATCAGGTGATAGTGCTGGCGATCGTGCACCTGCGGACCGGTCCCGTTTTCGGTGCCGGGCGCGATGGGGTAGACGAGGTCGCCGAGGCGCAGCACGGGCTCGGCGTCGCTGGTGTCGACCTCGAGATCGTCGGCGTCGTCGTCGGATCCGAGCACCGGCAGCACGACGCGCCCGCCGTCGAGATCCCAATCGACATCAAAGAAGGACGCGTAGGCCGATGCGCGTCCGTGCTTGAGGACATCCCACCACCAGGCGTTCTGCCGCGGTTTCTCCACACCCACGTGGTTGGGCACGATATCGACGATCAAGCCGATGCCTTTGTCGCGGGCCGCGCGCGACAAACGTGCGAACCCCTCGGGCCCGCCGAGCTCGGCGGACACGGTCGTCGGGTCGGTGACGTCGTAGCCGTGCGTGGACCCTTCGGCCGCGGTGAGGATCGGCGACAGGTACAGATGGGACACGCCGAGCGCCGAGTAGTAATCGAGCAGTTTCTCGGCGTCGGCGAATGTGAAAGAGTCGCCCCGCATCTGGAGGCGGTACGTCGACTGGACCGGCATTTGTCGCGCCATCAGGCCGTCTTGCGCATGACCAGCAGCGAGCGCGCCGGCAGCGAGATCTTCTCGCCGGCCTTGGCCACCAGCTCGGTGGACCCGGTGGTGTCCGCCGTGTCCAGCGCCGCGGTCCACTCCTTTGCGTAGTCGCCCGACGGAGTGACGAAGTCCTGCGTACGGTCATGGGCGTTGAAGCACAACAGGAATGAGTCGTCGACGACTCGCTCCCCGCGTTCGTTCGGCGCCGCGATGGCGTCACCGTTGAGGAACACCGCAACACATTTGCCCAGCCCCGTACCCCAGTCTTCGAGGGTCATCTCCTCACCGGCGGGAGTCAGCCACGCGATGTCACGGACCTGATCGCCGCTGCGGATCGGCTTGCCCTCGAAGAATCTGCGCCTGCGGAAGACCGGGTGGTCTGTGCGCAGCTGAGTGACCTTGCGGGTGAACTCGAGCAGGTCGGCGTTCTTCTCGCACAGCGACCAGTCCATCCAGGAGATCTCGGAGTCCTGGCAGTACACGTTGTTGTTGCCCCGCTGGGTGCGGCCGATCTCGTCGCCGTGCGAGATCATCGGCGTGCCCTGCGAAACCATCAGCGTGCCCATGATGTTGCGCATCTGCTTACCGCGCAGCGCAAGAATGTCCGGATCGTCTGTGGGGCCCTCGACACCGCAGTTCCACGACCGGTTGTGGCTCTCGCCGTCGCGGTTGTCCTCGCCGTTGGCCTCGTTGTGTTTCTCGTTGTAAGACACCAGGTCGTTCAACGTGAAGCCGTCGTGGCAGGTGACGAAGTTGATGCTCGCGCTGGGGCGCCGGCCGGTCGCCTCGTAGAGGTCGGATGAACCGGTCAGCCGCGATGCGAACTCGCCGAGGGTTGCGGGCTCGCCCCGCCAGTAATCACGCACAGTGTCGCGATACTTCCCGTTCCACTCGGTCCACAAACCTGGGAAATTGCCGACCTGGTAGCCGCCTTCGCCGACGTCCCACGGTTCGGCGATCAGCTTGACCTGGCTGACCACCGGATCCTGTTGCACCAGGTCGAAAAACGCGCTCAGGCGGTCGACATCGTAGAACTCGCGGGCCAGGGTGGCGGCCAGGTCGAACCGGAACCCGTCGACGTGCATCTCCATCACCCAGTACCGCAACGAGTCCATGATCAGCTGCAGGGTGTGCGGGTGGCGGGCGTTGAGGCTGTTGCCGGTCCCGGTGAAGTCCTTGTACAGCCGGAGATCACCGTCGAGCAGCCGGTAGTAGGCGGCGTTGTCGATGCCCCGGAAGTTCAGCGTCGGGCCGAGATGGTTGCCCTCGGCGGTGTGGTTGTAGACCACGTCGAGGATGACCTCGATCCCGGCCTCGTGGAACGCCCGGACCATGGTCTTGAACTCGGCGACCGCGCCGCCGGCATGCTTGTTCGCGGCGTATTCGTGGTGCGGCGCGAAGAACCCGAAAGTGTTGTAGCCCCAATAGTTTCGCAGCCCGAGGTCGACGAGCCGGTGATCGTGGAGGAACTGGTGCACCGGCATCAGCTCGATGGCGGTCACGTTCAGCGACTTGAGGTGGTCGATGATCACCGGGTGGTGCAGGCCCGCGTAGGTGCCGCGCAGCCCCTCGGGGATACCCGGATGCCGCTGGGTCATGCCCTTGACGTGGGCCTCGTAGATCACCGTCTCGTGGTAAGGCGTGCGCGGTGCGCGGTCCGAGGCCCAGTCGAAGTACGGGTTGATCACGACGCTGGTCATGGTGTGCCCGAGGGAGTCGACACCCGGCGGGATACCGCCGGACGCGAGATCCTCGGCATTCAAGTCGTAGGAGAACAGCGCCTGGGAGAACTCGAAGTCACCGTGGAACGACTTGCCGTACGGGTCGAGCAGCAGCTTGCTCGGATCGCAGCGGTGGCCCGCCGCGGGATCCCACGGGCCGTGCACGCGAAAGCCGTAGCGCTGTCCCGGGGTGACCGTCGGCAGGTAGCAGTGCCAGACGTAGCCGTCGACCTCCTCGAGGTTGATCCGCTGCTCGCTGCCGTCCTTGCCGATCAGGCACAGTTCGACCCGATCGGCCACCTCGGAGAACACCGAGAAGTTGGTGCCCGCGCCGTCATAGGTCGCGCCCAGGGGATACGCCGCTCCCGGCCAGACGGTGGGTACCGAAGTCTCCGGTCCTCCTCGCGTACGGGAAGCCGGTTCGCCGGAAGGCATCAGCCAACCCACCAGCCGGTGGCGGCGGCGATCTGACGGCCGAGCTCGGGGGCCATCGTGCTCATATAGGTCTTCGAGATGTGATGAGCGTCGTGGTAGAGCAACACATTCCCCTCCACGGCTCGGCAAATCTCCTTGCGGCACACCGCATCACTCATGTCGAGCGGCTTCATCAGCGGGAACCGCTCGACGAAATCGAGTGTCGGGTTGCGCTCCGAGAGTACGTCGGATCGCCGTGTTCCACACGAGATGGCGTCACCGCCGTCGGCGAGGCAGTCAGCGGCGAAGAACGGTTCACCGTTGCGGACCAGCCACGGCGTGTCCCGCATGGCGAGGATCGGGATGTTGTTGTCGGACAATTCCTGCCAGATGCCGACATAGGTCGCGGGCATCACGTCACCGGCCCTGATGTTCCAGGGCCGCGTGGAGGTGGTGAAGACGTAGTCGGGCCGGTCGGCCACGATCTTGGCCATCACCCGCTTGTTCCACTCATGGCACTTCGGGTACGGGCGATTGTCGCCCATCACCAGCGGCACCTCTTCGGTGGTCAACGGGCACCCCATCTTCAGATAGGTGACGATCTTGAAGTGGTGCCGTTTGCCGAGCAGGTCGAGAGCGGTGACCCAGTGTTCGGCGTGCGATCCGCCGGCCAGCGCGATCGTGCGCTTGGCGTGCTTGTCGCCGTAGGTGCAGTTGATCACGTCGACGGTTTCGAAGTCGCTGATGCACCCGTCCTCGGTGGTCTCCGGCAGGTCGTTCTTCGCCTCCAGCACGCTGGGGCGCATCGGGAGCTTGGGCACCCTGGCATTGCTCAGCAGCGCGGCGGCGCCGGGGTAGTCCTGGGTCGAGAGCGACACGAGTTCGGCCCCGTTGGTGCGTTGGACGAGCACATGCTCCCGCCAGGTGAACGAGGTGACGGTCAACGCGACACCCAGCAGGGCGACCACGGACCCCAGCACCACCGGCGGCCTGCGCCGGCGCGCCTTCTTCGGCGCGACCGTGCGCTGGGCGGCGGCACTGCGGTAGCGCAGCGGGTTCTCCACGTACTTGGTGGTCAGCCACGCCAGCACCCCGGACACCAGCAGAACCACCGCTCCTTCGACGAAGGTGGCGCGGCTGTGCCCGGTGTAGGACAGCCAGAAGATCAGTAGCGGCCAGTGCCAGAGATACAGCGAGTAGGCCATCGCGCCCAGCGATACGAAGGGCGCCGACGCGAGCAGGCGGTTGGGCAGCGGCATCCGGCCCGCGGTGTGCGGGTCGGCCACCCGGTTCGCCGCCGACAGGATGAACAGGACGGTGGCGCCGACCGGGACCAGCGCCCACGGCCCGGGGAACTCCCTGACGCCGTCGATCAGTGCGCCGCACGCCAGGATCGCCGCCAGCGCCACCACCGCGGCCGTCGTCCGCAGCCACATCGGCATCCGCAGATGTGTCACGAGCGCACCGATCAGCGCCCCGAGCAGCAGTTCCCACGCCCTGGCGAAGCTGTTGTAGTACGCGGTGGCCTGGTCGGCGTTGTGGGCGTAAACGGCGTAGACGAACGACGCGATGGTCAGCACGCTGAGCAGCACGACGAACGCCACCCGCGTGTACCGGCCGAAGACCCGTCGAAACAGCAAGGCGGACAAGAAGATTATCGCCAGGAACGCGATGTAGAACTGGCCCTGCACCGACATCGACCAGATGTGCTGCAGCGGGCTCACCGCCTCGCCCGCGCGCAGGTAGTTCGACGCGGAGTTGGCGAGTTCCCAGTTCTGGAAGTACCCGAGGCTGGCCAGGCTCTGGTCGGCGAAGGTCTCCCAGCGCGTCTGCGGCTGGATCAGCACGGTCAGCACCGCCGACGCCGCGAGCACGACCACCAGCGCGGGCAGCAACCGCCGGATCAGCCGCGACACCTCAGGCCCGGGCCGCAGCGACACGCCCGGCGTCATCGCCGCGCGCAGCAGGCGTCCGCCGAAGAAGAAGCCCGACAACGCGAGGAACACGTCCACACCGCCGGACACCCGGCCGAACCACACGTGAAAGACGGCGACGAGCGCGATCGCGATGCCGCGCAAACCGTCGAGATCGTGCCGGTAGGCCGCTGAAGAGCGGGTGCCGCTCGAAACTTTCGCGGCGCGCGACGGACGTCCCGGATAGCGGACGGGCGCCGACCGGGCAGGGGCGAGGGTCATCATGGTCGACCGATAATCTACCGAAGGTGCCGGGACTGACGCCTACCGAGATCGGTGCGATCGACGCCGCCCACGTCTGGCATCCCTATAGCACGATCGGCGCGGAAGCCCTGGCCCCCGTCGTCGCGGTCGGGGCCCGCGGCGCCTGGCTCACACTTCATCACGAGGGGCGCGAGCTGCAGGTACTCGACGCGATGGCTTCGTGGTGGACCGCGATCCACGGCCATGGGCATCCGCTGCTCGACGCCGCCGTCACCGATCAGCTCGCCACCATGAATCACGTCATGTTCGGTGGGCTCACCCACGAACCGGCCGCGCGGCTCGCGCAGTTGCTCGTCGAGATCACCCCCGACGGCCTGGACACCGTGTTCTTCAGCGACTCGGGATCGGTGTCGGTCGAGGTCGCCGTGAAGATGGCGCTGCAGTACTGGCGGAGCCTGGGGCGGGGCGCCAAACATCGCCTGATGACGTGGCGGGGGGGATACCACGGCGACACCTTCACCCCGATGAGCGTGTGCGACCCGGACGGCGGGATGCACTCGCTGTGGACCGATGTGCTGATGGCGCAGGAGTTCGCGCCGCCGGTGCCGCGCGACTACGACGCCGGATACATCGAGGCGTTCGAGAGGCAGTTGGCCGAACACGCCGACGAACTGGCCGCGGTGATCGTCGAACCCGTCGTGCAGGGCGCGGGCGGGATGCGATTCCACGACCCTCGGTACCTCGCCTCGCTTCGCGATATCTGCTCCCGGCACGAGGTGCTGCTGATCTTCGACGAGATCGCGACCGGCTTCGGCCGCACCGGTGAACTGTTCGCCGCCGACCATGCGGGCGTGAGCCCCGACATCATGTGCGTCGGCAAGGCGCTGACCGGCGGCTACATCACGTTGGCGGCGACCCTGTGCACGCGCGAGATCGCCGACACGATCAGCTCGAATGAGCCCGGCGCGTTGATGCATGGCCCCACCTTCATGGCCAACGCGCTGGCGTGCGCGGTCGCGGTCGCCGCGGTCGAGCTGCTGGTCGGCCAGGACTGGCGGACGCGGGTGCGCGAGATCGAGGCGGGACTGCGTTCGGGGCTGGCCGCCGCCTCGTCGCTGCCCGGTGTGGCCGACGTGCGGGTGCTCGGCGCCATCGGGGTCATCGAGATGGACCGACCCGTCGACCTGAAGGTCGCGACGCCCGCGGCCCTGGAGCACGGGCTGTGGCTGCGCCCGTTCCGCAACCTCATCTACGCGATGCCGCCATACATCTGCACGCCCGAAGAGATCGCGCAGATCACCGCGGGGATGGTGGCCGTCGCCCGGGCGGTGTGAACCGCATTTGTGCCGTCGCGCGCAGGTGACTTAACCTGAACGCTGTTCAAGTCCGATGCGAGGAGCACGGTGACGCGCGCAGGTCTCTCACCGCTGGCGTGGCTCGACGATGTCGAAAGGCAGCGGCGCGCCGCGGGTCTGCGCCGTTCCCTGCGTCCGCGGCCACCGGTCGGCACCGAACTCGACCTGGCCTCCAACGACTATCTGGGCCTGTCGCAGCACCCCGCGGTCATCGACGGCGGGGTGGCCGCATTGCGGACCTGGGGTGCGGGTTCCACCGGATCACGGCTGGTGACCGGAAACACCGAACTGCACGAAGGTTTCGAGCGGGCGCTGGCCGAGTTCGTCGGCGCGGAGTCGGCGCTGGTGTTCTCCTCCGGCTACACCGCCAACCTCGGCGCCGTTGTGGCGCTGTCGGGTGCCGGGTCACTGCTGGTGTCCGACGCCCTCACCCACGCGTCGTTGGTCGACGCGTGCCGGTTGTCGCGGGCCCGAGTCGTCGTCACGCCCCATCGTGACGTCGCCGCGGTGGAGGCGGCGCTGGCGGCGCGCGGTGAGGAGCGCGCGGTGGTGCTGACGGACTCCGTCTTCTCCGCCGACGGCGACCTCGCCCCGTTGCGCGCCCTGCACGACGTATGCCGGCACCACGGCGCACTGCTGATCGTCGACGAGGCCCACGGTCTGGGCGTCCGCGGCACGGGCGGACGCGGGCTGTTGCACGAAGTCGGTTTGGCAGGTGCGCCCGACATCGTGATGACGACGACGCTGTCCAAGGCGCTGGGCAGTCAAGGCGGCGTGGTGCTGGGCCCGGCGGCCGTGCGGGACCACCTGATCGACGCGGCCCGGCCGTTCATCTTCGACACCGGACTCGCGCCCGCCGCCGTCGGTGCGGCCTGGGCGGCACTCGACATCCTGATCGCCGAGCCGTGGCGCGCAGCGGCCGTGATCCACCGCGCCGCGGAACTCGCGTCGATCTGCGCGGTGCCCGAGCGGCCCGAATCGGCCGTCGTGTCAGTGATTCTCGGCGACCCCGAGGTCGCCTTCGGCGCCGCGGTTGCGTGCCTGGATCGCGGTGTCCGGGCGGGGTGCTTCCGCCCTCCGACGGTGCCCGCAGGTACTTCGCGGCTGCGACTGACCGCCCGGGCGTCGCTGACCGACGACGAGATTCAGTTGGCGGGCGAGGTGCTCGCCGACGTGCTGGCGACCGCGCGCCGGTGAGCACGCTCCTTGTCACGGGCACCGACACCGGCGTCGGAAAGACGGTCGCCACCGCCGCCCTGGCATGCCATGCCCGGCTTGCGGGCATCGATGTCGCGGTGTGCAAACCCGTCCAGACCGGCAGCCCGCGCGACGACGACCTCGCCGACGTCGGGCGGCTCTCGGGTGGGACGCGGCTGCACGGCGGATGGCGGTATCCCGAGCCGCTGGCGCCCGTCGCGGCCGCGCGAAGAGCGGGGATGACGCTGCCGACCCGCGCCGAACTCGTCGAATCGGTGCGATCGGTGACCGCGGCGCTGACCCTCGTCGAGGGGGCCGGCGGGTTGCTCGTCGAAATCGGAGCGGGAACGACGCTGCGCGACCTCGCGGCCGAGCTGGGCGCGCCGGTGCTGGTCGTCGTCTCCGCCGGTCTGGGCACGCTCAACCACACCGCGTTGACGCTGGAAGCCCTTGCCGGCAAAGGCATTTCGTGTGCCGGCCTGGTAATCGGCGCATGGCCGTCGGCGCCGGGTCTCGCCGAGCAGGGCAACCGCGAGGCGCTGGCCGAGCTGGCTCCCGTGCGGGCGATCCTGCCTGCGGGTGCCGGGGCACTGACCGCTGCGGAGTTCGAGAGCATGAGCGCCGGCGCCTTCGACCCCGCGTGGGTCCGAAGTCTGGTGTAGGCATGGTGCATTCCGTCGAGCTGATCTTCGATCCGGACACTGACGCGAAGATCCGCGCTGTCTGGGACGACCTCACGCGCGCCGGGATCCGCAGTCAGGCCAGCAACACGTCGCCGAGCAATCGGCCGCACATCACGGTGACCGTCGCCGAGAACATCGACGAGGCGGCCAACAGCGCATTACGTCCGGTGCTGAAGCGGCTCCCGCTGACCTGCACCATCGGAGCGCCGATGCTGTTCGGCGGCCGCGTGTTCACCCTGGTGCGACTGGTGGTGCCCTCGGAGGAACTGCTGGCGTTGCACCGCCACGTGCACGACCTGTGCCTGCCGCACATGCCGGCCGGCGTCCTGGGCCACGCCGATCCGGGGCAGTGGACGCCGCACGTGACGCTGGCCCGTCGCGTCGGGCCCGACAAGCTTCCCACCGCGCTGACGCTCAAGTCTGTGGGGCGCGAACTGCGGGGTACGGTGACCGGCCTGCGTCACTGGGACGGCGACAACCGGGTCGAGTATCCGATCAGCTGACCGTTGCGCCAACGCTTTTCGGCACGCACATCCGCCAACCGTCGATGACCAGCTCGCGTAGTTCGTCGTAGGCGATCGCGTCGAGCCTGACCAGAATCCAGTTGAACCGCATCTCCGACTTGCGCGGCAACGCGAACTTGTCGGGCTCGGCGGCCACCATCGCGGCCCGCTCCTCCTTGGGAAAGGCGACCCCCATCACCGTCTCGTCGCGCGAGAACGCGACGTAGACCAGGCGCCCCGCCCGAAACCTGACGCTGTCGCGGACCACCGCCTCGGATGACCGCGGCAACGTCGCGGTGATGCGCCGCACGTCGTCGAGGGTGATCACTGCTCCGATCCTCGTCGAGAGTGCGCTTATGCGTGAGAAATCGGCGAATCTTCGCGAACAAGCTCACGTTCGCCGACGCGGATCCCGCTGATGAGCAGTCCCACGCCGAAGCGGAACCGTGCCGAGGCGTCCTCGGTGAGTACCGACTGGTCGCCGGGCAGGTCGGCGCCGGCGGCGTCCCACTGCAGCCGCGACTGCTCGTCGACCGTGAAGCCCAACACGTAGTACACGACGGTGCGGGCGGCCAGCTCGGCGTGGCCGACGGGCACCCCGGCGTCGGCGGCCGCCTCGGTGAGCCGTTCGAGGATCTGCGCCATCGCGGTCGACTGCCCAGCCGCGAAGCTGGCCGACACCAGCTCGGCGCCGTCGGTGTGCGACAACAGCGCATCGCGCAGCGCCGCGCAGATCCCCGACACCCGGTCCCGCCAGGCTCCGGTGGGGTCACCGACGGGCTCGAGGATGCGGTCGGCGACCGCACCCAGCAGCTGCTGCTTGCTGGTGAAGTGCCAGTACAGCGCCCCGGGGGAGACCTCGAGCTCGCGTGCCAGCCGACGCATGGTCAGGTCGGCAAGGCCATAGCTGTCCAACAACGTCGCCGCCGCGGCCACCACATCGCGTTTGTGAAGCTGCACGCCCGTACCCTAACCTGAACACCGTTCAATTGTCGGCTCGCCGACGTGTTCAAGTGACAGAGGTGATCAGTGAGCGACATTCTGGCAGTGGCCCGCGAGCAGGTGCTCGAGCGCGGCGAAGGCCTGAACCAGGACCAGACGCTGCAAGTGCTGCAGTTGCCGGATGACCGCCTCGACGACCTGCTCGCGTTGGCACACGAGGTGCGCATGGCGTGGTGCGGTCCCGACGTGGAGATCGAGGGCATCATCAGCCTGAAGACCGGCGGCTGCCCAGAGGATTGCCACTTCTGTTCGCAGTCAGGGCTTTTCGCCTCACCCGTGCGCAGCGCATGGTTGGACGTGCCGAGCTTGGTGGAGGCGGCCAAGCAGACCGCGAAGACCGGTGCGACCGAGTTCTGCATCGTGGCCGCGGTGCGCGGACCCGACGAGCGGCTGCTGGCACAGGTCGCCGCGGGAATCGAGGCGATCCGCAACGAGGTCGACATCCAGATCGCCTGCTCGCTGGGCATGTTGACCGAGGAGCAGGTCGAGCGGCTCTCCGAGATGGGCGTGCACCGCTACAACCACAATCTGGAGACCGCGCGGTCGTTCTTCACCAACGTCGTCACCACGCACACATGGGAAGAGCGTTGGGACACCCTGCAGATGGTCCGCGAGGCCGGTATGGAGGTCTGCTGCGGCGGCATCCTGGGCATGGGCGAAACCCTCGAACAACGTGCCGAATTCGCCGCCAACCTGGCTGAACTCGATCCGCACGAGGTACCCCTGAACTTCCTCAACCCGCGGCCCGGCACCCCGTTCGGCGACCTCGAGGTGCTGCCCGCCGCCGACGCGCTCAGGGCCGTCGCGGCCTTCCGTCTGGCGCTGCCCCGCACCATGCTGCGCTTCGCGGGTGGCCGGGAGATCACCCTCGGCGATCTCGGCGCCAAGAAGGGCATTCTCGGCGGGATCAACGCCGTCATCGTCGGTAACTACCTGACCACGCTGGGGCGGCCCGCCGAGGCCGACCTCGAGCTGCTCGACGATCTGCAGATGCCGATCAAGGCGCTCAATGCCAGTCTCTGAGGCCAGCCGGTAGAACGTACAGGTATGGCGTTCAACGTCTACACGGGCGAGCCCGACGGCACGACGGTGCCGACCGCGGCCCAGCTGGGTCTGGAGCCGCCCCGGTTCTGCGCCGAATGCGGCCGGCGGATGATCGTCCAGGTGCGCCCCGACGGCTGGTCGGCCAAGTGCTCACGGCACGGGCTGACAGATTCGAAAGATCTGGAGCTGCGATGAACGACGCTGAGGCGCCACGCTTCTCACGTGTCCGTGCGGCACTGACCGTCGCCGTGGCGCTGACGGCGACCGGCGCTGCGGTCGGCGCGCTGTGGGCGTGGCTGGCGCCGCCTGTCCATGGTGTCGTCGCGTTGGCGCGTGACGGTGAGCGCGTCCGCGCGCACCTGGGCAACGAGAGCGACCATTTCTTCGTGGCGGCCTTCCTGCTCGTCGGCATGCTGTGCGTCGTCGGAGCCGTCGCCGCGGTCGCGGTGTGGCAGTGGCGGGCGCACCGCGGACCGGTGATGACGGCGGCGCTGGCGACCGGATGCATGCTGGCCGCGGGGGTGGCCGCCGGTGTGGGCGCGCTTCTGGTGCACCTGCGCTACGGGACCATCGACGTCGCCGCCGCGCCGGTGACCCCCGAACACCGCGTGCACTACGTCACCGAGGCGCCGCCGGTCTTCTTCGGGCCCTCCCCGCTACAGGCGGCGTTGACCATCCTGTTTCCCGCCGCGGTGGCCGCGCTCGTCTACTCGTTGGCCGCGGTCTCCACCGCGCGCGACGATCTCGGTGCCTGGCCGCCGGTCGAGGTGCCGGCGTTCGTCCCACCACCGGCCACGGCGGACGTCACAGCGGAGAGCGCTCCACCTTCCGGCCCGTCATCACCTTGACCGCGATCCGGACCAGCCGCGTCATTCCGACATAGGTCATCGGGTTCAGCAGCGTCGGCCACGTGGTGCGGACCAGATGCTCCGACAGCGGCTTACCGTCGAACCGGTCGATCAGCCAACGCAGGGCCATCGGCGCCGACATCGGGTGCAGCAGCATGTGTTCGCTGAACATGTCGCGGTGATAGGTCACCGAGGCGCCGCCGCTGCGATAGATCTCGCTGAGCTCATCGATGTCGTCGACCGAAACGATCTTGTCGTGGACGGCCTGCACGATCAGCACGGGCGGCGTGGGCACCGCGGTGCCCAGCTTGATGCTGTCGAAGACGTGCTTGACCTCAGGCAGGTCGAGGATTTCATTGAGCGGCCGGTCGACCAGCTTGCCCATGTCCATGCCCGCGAATCGCAGCACCGCCTGGGCGGTGGTCATGTCCTGAATGCGCATCAGCATCGACTTGCCCGCATCGGTGGCGTGCTGCTGGATGACGCGGTCCAGCTCCGGATAGACATGGGTCAGCGCCGCCACCACCATCGCGGGCAGACCCGAGTACAGGCTGCCGTTCAGCCGCCGGTAGGCGCTCCCGAGGTCTCCGACCGGGGAGCCGAGCACCGCGCCGACGATGTTGAGCTCGGGGGCGTACTGGCTGTGCATCTCGGCCGCCCAGGCCGACGCCAGGCCGCCGCCTGAGTAGCCCCACAGCCCGATGGGCGCCGATTCGTCCAACCCGAGCCGTTCGCAGCTCACAGCCGCACGCAGGCCGTCGAGAATGCGATAGCCCGGCTCGTACGGCGTGCCCCACAGCCCGTGCGCGCCCTCGTGGTCGGGCACCGACACCGCCCACCCCTCGGCGAGCGCGGCGGCGATCAGGAGAAACTCCAGCTGGGCGAGCGCACCGGGAGCCAGCGCCTTGCGGCGCAACGCGTAGGACGGGAAGCAGCGCGAGGACACCGCGTCGATGGCGCACTGGTAGGAGATCACCGGTATGACGTCGCGGTTCGCGCGTTCGGCGGGCACGATCACCGTGGTCACGGTGGCTTCTGCCGCACCGGTCATGTCGGTGGTGCGGTACAGCAGCTGCGTCGCGGTGAACTTCTGCGGGATCAGCCCGAGAAACGCAAGCTCGACATCGCGACTGCGCAGCACGGTCCCCGGTTCCGCGTGCTGAAAGCCGCTGGGCGGTTCGTAGAACGGGTCATCGGCGGGAAGCTGCGGACGGGTGCCGCGGGTCAGGTCCTCGTGGGGGACGTGCCCGATCCACTCGGCACCTGATGCTGGCGCGGCGTTGCCCAGAGACATTCGGCCATTCTTACTTAAGGAAGCCTTAAGAATCCAGTCGACTCACCCGGGCGGGCGCAGGGCGGCGAATTCGTCGGTGACGCGGTAGCGCGCCTGGGTGAACCGGTACAACGCCGCGGGGCGGCCGCCGCTGCGCCCGGACCGCGCCGTCGTGCCCGTGCGGGTGATGACGTTGCGGCGTTCGAGCACGCGTTGCAGATTGGTGGCATCCACGTGGTGGCCGAGCGCGGCGCTGTAGATGTCCCTCAACGCCGATAGGGCGAATTCCGTTGGCGCCAAGGCAAATCCAATGTTCGTATAAGAGAGCTTGGCGACCAGCCTGGTACGTGCGTGTTCGACCATGGTGCCGTGATCGAACGCCATCGGCGGCAGGTCGCTAACCGGATGCCAGCGCGTGTCCGGCGGCAACTCCGGGGTGGCGGGGGAGGGCACCAGCCCGAGAAACGTCGACGCGATCATGCGATCACCAGGGACGCGATGCGGATCGGAGAACACCGCCAGCTGCTCGAGGTGGGCAAGCTCACGGAGGTCCACTTTCTCGGCCAGTTGACGGCGCACCGAGCTCGTCATGTCTTCGTCGTCGCCGAGACGCCCGCCGGGAAGCGACCACCTGCCGCGTTGCGGATCGAGTGCCCGCTGCCACAACAGCACATGAAGTGCTGGTTTCCCGCTGGCGACTTCCCGAACCTGGAACACGGCGGCGAGCACCTCGTGGGCGGTGCTAATATGTGCCATGTTTTCGATTGTAAGTCGAAAACTCGATTTGGACGAAGGAGGCGGCGATGACGGTTCTGGACCAGATGCCCGCGGACAACCTTTCGAGCCGCATCGTCGACGGTCCTGCCGGTTTCTCCGGGGTCGACGGTGACGAGGAGTGGGCCGCCGAAGTTCGTCGCCTTGCCGATCTGCGGGGCGCCACGCTTCTGGCGCACAACTACCAGTTGCCCGCCATCCAGGACGTCGCCGATCACGTCGGTGACTCGCTGGCGCTGTCGCGAATCGCCGCCGACGTGCCCGAGGACACGATCGTGTTCTGCGGCGTGCACTTCATGGCTGAGACGGCCAAGATCCTGTCCCCGGACAAGACGGTGCTCATCCCGGACCAGCGAGCCGGTTGTTCGCTGGCCGACTCCATCACCGCCGACGAACTGCGCGCGTGGAAGGCCGAGCACCCCGGCGCGGTCGTGGTGTCCTACGTCAACACCACCGCGGCGGTGAAGGCCGAGACCGACATCTGCTGCACGTCATCGAACGCGGTCGAGGTGGTGGCCTCGATTCCCGAGGACCGCGAGGTGCTGTTCTGCCCGGACCAATTCCTCGGTGCGCACGTCCGGCGCGTCACGGGCCGCAAGAACCTGCACGTGTGGGCGGGCGAATGCCACGTGCACGCCGGGATCAACGGCGACGAGCTCGCCGACCAAGCCCGCTCCCACCCGGATGCCGAGCTGTTCGTTCACCCCGAATGCGGTTGTGCGACATCGGCTTTGTACCTCGCCGGTGAGGGCGCCGTTCCCGAGGACCGGGTCAAGATCCTGTCGACGGGCGGCATGCTGGACGCCGCGCGCGAGACCGGCGCGCGGCAGGTGTTGGTCGCCACCGAGGTCGGGATGCTGCACCAGTTGCGCCGTGCCGCACCGGATGTCGACTTCATGGCCGTCAACGACCGCGCGTCCTGCCGGTTCATGAAGATGATCACCCCCGCCGCGCTGCTGCGTTGCCTGGTCGAGGGCAAGGACGAAGTGCACGTCGATCCCGAGACCGCGCGGCTGGCGCGGGCCAGCGTGCAGCGCATGATCGCGATCGGCCAGCCCGGCGGCGGAGAATGACGCGCCCGGCGGGTTGCGGTGCCGGCAGGTGGGCCGGCCATTGGCAGCAGCGCGCCGACGTCGTGGTGATCGGGACCGGAGTGGCGGGCCTGGTGGCGGCCCTGGCCGCACACCGTCGTGGCCGAAAAGTCATGGTGCTCAGCAAGGCCCCCAAACTGGTGGGGACCACCGCGACGTTCTACGCCCAGGGTGGGATCGCCGTCGTGCTGCCCGACGCTCTGCGCGAGGACGGCGATTCGAACGAGGCGCACATCGCCGACACGCTCGCGGCGGGCGCGGGCCTGTGCGATCCGGACGCCGTGCGCTCGATCGTGACCGACGGCTACCGCGCGGTCGCCGAACTAGTCGAGCACGGTGCGCAGTTCGACGAGTCGACACCCGGCACATGGTCGCTGACCCGCGAAGGTGGGCATTCGCGACGCCGGATCATCCACGCCGGCGGCGACGCGACCGGCGCCGAGGTACAGCGAACCCTCAATGGCGCCGCGGCCACGCTGGACATCCGCCCCGACCATGTCGCGGTCGAGATCCTGCATGACGCAGGCGCGGTCACCGGGGTGCTGGTGCTCAACGACGACGGGTTCGGCGTGGTGCACGCGCCGTCGGTGATTCTCGCGACCGGGGGACTGGGCCACCTCTACTCGGCGACCACCAACCCCGATGGGTCGACGGCAGACGGTGTCGCGCTGGCGATGTGGGCCGGAGTTGAGGTCAGCGACATCGAGTTCATCCAGTTCCACCCCACCATGCTCTTCGACGGCCACAACGGCGGTAGGCGCCCGCTGATCACCGAGGCCGTTCGCGGCGAGGGTGCGATACTCGTTGACTCGCAAGGTCGTTCGGTCACCGACGGGGTTCACCCGATGGGCGATCTGGCGCCGCGCGATGTGGTTGCCGCGGCGATCCACGCCCGCATCGAGCAGACCGGCGCGCCCTGCGTGTTTCTCGACGCCCGGCGAATCGACAACTTCGAGGATCGATTCCCGACGGTGACCGCGGCATGCCGAGCGGCCGGAATCGATCCCACGCTGGAGGCCATCCCCGTGCTACCCGGCGCGCACTACAGCTGCGGCGGCGTGGTCACCGATGCGTACGGGCGCACCGAGCTGGCCGGCCTGTTCGCCGCGGGTGAGGTCGCGCGTACGGGCATGCACGGTGCGAACAGGCTGGCGTCGAACAGCCTACTCGAGGGTCTCGTGGTGGGGGACAGGGCCGGAAATGCCGCCGCCGCACACGCTTTGGCCGCCGGATCGGTGACGGCACGGCCGCCGGAGCCGGTGGTGCGGCGCGCGCTGCCCCGTGCCGATCTGCAGCGGGCGATGACCAAGAACGCCGGGGTGGTTCGCGACGCAGACGGTCTGCGGATTCTGGCCAAGGAACTCGACACCGCGCCGCCCCGCGTGATCGACTCGCGCGCCGATTTCGAGGACGCCGCGCTGACCACCGCTGCGGCGGCGGTCGCCGCGGCGGCGTTGACCCGCACCGAATCTCGGGGCTGCCATCATCGCCGGGACTTCCCCGACGTCGACCCGCTACAGGCGCGCGTCCTGGTACCGGCGGAAGTGTGTTGCTGATGGAGTTCACCGCCGACGAGCTCACCGAGGCTCGCAGCGTCATCGCCCGTGCGCTCGAAGAAGACCTGCGGTACGGACCCGATGTCACCACGCTGGCGACAGTGCCCGCCGATGCGAGGACGACGGCGTCGATGGTGGTGCGCGAGGCCGGCGTGATCGCCGGTGTGGACATCGCGCTGCTTGCCTTCGACGAGGTGATCGGTCCCGACAACTACCTGGTCAAGCATCGTGTCGAGGACGGTGCCCGGCTCGAACCCGGTGGCGTTGTGCTCACCGTCGAGGCGCCCACGCAGGGGCTGCTGACCGCCGAGCGCACCACGCTGAACCTGGTCTGTCACCTCTCGGGCATCGCGACCGCGACAGCAGCGTGGGTCGAAGCGGTCGCCGGGAGTGCGGCGAAGATCCGCGACACCCGTAAGACGCTGCCGGGCTTGCGCGCATTGCAGAAATACGCGGTGCGCGTCGGCGGCGGGGTCAACCATCGCATGGGGCTGGGTGATGCGGCGCTGATCAAGGACAACCACGTCGCGGCAGCCGGGTCGGTGGTGGCGGCCCTGCGCGCGGTGCGCGCGTCGGCGCCGGATATCGAATGTGAGGTCGAGGTCGACTCACTCGAGCAGCTCGACGAAGTGCTGGCGGAGAACGTCGAGCTCGTGCTGCTCGACAACTTTCCCGTGTGGCAGACGCAGATCGCGGTGCAGCGCCGCGACTCTCGGTCACCTGCGACCAAGCTGGAATCCTCTGGCGGGCTGTCGCTGCAAAGCGCGTCGGAATATGCGGGAACGGGCGTCGACTATCTCGCGGTGGGTGCGCTCACGCACTCGGTGCGGGTGCTCGATATCGGGCTCGATATCTGATTCGGCCGATAGCATCGGTCGCGTGGATGAGGATTCGTCGCGACGCCTCGGATTGTTGGTCGTCGTCAGCCTGGCCGTAGCCGTCGTCGCTTTGGCGCTCGCGGGATGGACGCTGTACAGGACCAGTCCGTCGGACCCAGAATACGATTCGGCTCAGATCGCCGACGCCAAGACCAAGATCTGCACCGCCGCCGACGTCGTCCGGAAAGGCATCACGCTCAACACGAACTTGCAGCCGGAAGGCGGTCCGCAGGACATCACCGGGGCGCAGGCGGTGGCCGCCAATGCGCGGATCTCCTTGTACGACGGGGGTCAGTACCTGCTGGAGCGGCTCGATCCGGCGACCCCGGTGGTGCTCGCGGAGAAAGTCGAACAATTCGCGAACAATCTGATGGACATCGGCGCCAACGCTACGGCTGGAGTGGCCAATGACGATCCGGCGCAAGCGAAACGGTTGAGCGACGCCGACGCGGAAAACAAGAGCATCACCGAGCTCTGCAAGTAGCTCACCGGCTCAGCAGCGTCCGAGCCGCGGCCTTCGCAGAGTCCAGGGCGGCGGTGTCACCCGCGGTTCGGGCGAGTATCAACGCACCCTCGATGAGCGCTATCAGAGCCAGCGCGGTCTGCTCGGCGTCGTCCTGCGCCCACCCGTCGGCATGCAGCCGGTCCGCGATGGCCCGGCGCCAGCCTGCGAACGCTGTCGCCGATGCTTGCCGCACCAGTGCGCTGGCGTCGACCGACTCGGTGGCGATCGGCTCGATGGGGCAGCCGTCGCGCGGGTCGGAGGTCAGTCCCGAGGCCATCAGGTCGAGCCAGCCGTCGATGAGGTCGGGTACGGGTGCCTCGGTGGCCAGCAGATCCCGCAGTCGGTGTTCGATGTCGGCGCCGACACGCGCAACCACGGCGGCCGCCAACTGCTGCTTGCCCTCGGGGAAGTGGTGGTACAGCGAGCCCGCCTTGACATCGGCGAGCTCGAGGATCTGGTTTACGCCGGTCGCCGCGTAGCCCTGCCTGCGGAAGAGCAGTGCCGCGGTGTCGATCAGAGCGGTGCGGCTGCGGTCCGGGCGGGGCATGTCTTGACTTTACTAGAAAGATCGCTCAAGAATAGTTGAGCGATCACTAAAGAAGGGCGTGACCATGCAACAGCTGATGCTCGAAGACGCCGGTAAGTACGCCTGGCGTGAGGCACCCGACCCGCAACTCGCCGGTCCTGGCCAGGCACTCGTCAGACCAATTGCGGTGGCGTGCTGTGACCTCGATGTTGCGGTGGCGCAGGGTCGGCTGCCGATGCCGCCCGGTCATGCGGTTGGGCATGAGGGGGTGGCCGAGGTGGTCGCGATCGGTGACGACGTTCGCAGTGTCGGGGTTGGCGATCGGGTCGTCGTGCCGTTCCAGATCAGCTGCGGTGAGTGCAGCGCGTGTTTGCGCGGTGTGACCGGGTCGTGTGCGTCCGTGCCGCTGATGGCGACGTACGGAATGGCGCCGCTGTCTGGTCTCGACGGCGGCGGTTTCATGGCCGACCTGGTGCTGGTGCCGCATGCCGACGCGATGCTCGTGCCGTTACCCGAGGGCGCGGATCCCGTCGCCGTCGCCTCGATGTCGGACAACATCCCCGACGGTTGGCGCGGCGTCGGGCCGTATCGCGACGAGCTTGCGTCGCTACCGGTGGCGGATCAACGGGTGCTGGTCGTGGGACGGCTGTCGATCGGCCTGTACGCGGCGGCGACGGCGGTCGCGGCGGGCGTGCACGTGGACTACGTCGACACCGATCCGCACCGGCTTGCGGTGGCCGAGAAGCTGGGCGCGGTCGTGCACGACCGCGAGAAGCCCGACAAGACCGCCGAACCGTATCCGGTGACGGTGCACACGTCGGCGGACCCGGCGCTGTTGGCGGCGACGCTGCGGGCGACCTGGCCGGATGGTGTGTGCACCGACACCGGCATCTACTACCAGGGCGCGGTGGAGATGCCGCTGCTGTCGATGTACACGCGCGGCGTGCGTTTCGTCACGGGGCGGGTCAACGCCCGCGCGGTGCTACCGGAGGTATTGGAACTGCTTGTCGGACAGGATCTTTCGGCCGCTATTGAACATGTGGTGCCGTGGGACGAGGCGCCGGAGGTGTGGCCGAGAATGACGGGGAAGACGGTGTTCAGCCGGCTGTAGCTCAGGCGATGTCGGCGACGAAGACGCCCATCTTCTTGGCCTGGAGGCGGGCCATGAAAGGTAGGCCTTGCGCGTCGCCGCCGGCGGGCACGATGCGCGGGTTGACGATGTGGACCGTGCGCGAGCCGAAAAGCACGTCGGCCTCGTCGGCGGCGAGCACGTTCTTCACCCAGTCGGTCTTGCCGTGGCCCAATGCGACCGCGAGGGTGTTGCCCTTGCGGAACGGGGTGATGACGGTTTCGTAGGTCTTGCCGGACTTGCGGCCGCGGTGCCGGATTTTCGCGAGACCGGGGATGAACCGCGAGACCCGCTTGACCATCGGGTTCATGTACTTGATCTGCAGGCGCTCGAACGCGGGCGGATACACCATCGGCACGCCCGGCGCGTTGTTGGGGTGATCCTTGGCGGACATGTTTTGGGACATTACGTGACGATGCCCGCCCCCAGATAGGGGACGGGCATCGCCATTTGTGATGCGGCGTCAGCCGTTTCGTTACTACGGGGTGCTGTCGGTGCCCCGCTGGCCGTCATCGCCGTCGTTGCCGCCGAATCCACCCGAACCGGCTTGGCCGCCGTTGCCGGGCGTCCCGGGGCCGGTACCGGCGGAGTTGCCACCGTTGCCGCCGTCGCCACCGTTAGAGACGATGGCCCCGCCGTTGCCGCCGTTGCCGCCGGTCCCGCCAGTGGCTGCTCCGCCGGCCTGGTTGGCTACTCCGTTGCCGCCGGCGCCACCGTTGCGGCCATTGCCGAAGACAGGGCCGCCGTCGCCGCCCGTGCCTCCGCTGCCACCGACTGCTGTGCCCGTCTCGGTGGTCGCGGTGCCGCCTGCGCCGCCGTTGCGGCCGTTGCCGTAGATGACACCGCCGTTTCCGGCGCTGCCACCGTTGCCGCCAGTAGCGACGCCGTCGTCCGTGCTGGCTGTACCGCCGCTGCCGCCGGCACCGCCATCGCCGAAGAAGTCAGCGTCTCCGCCGGTGCCGCCGCTGCCGGACGTGGCGTTCCCAGTAGGGCCGTTGGCGGTCGCATCGCCACCGGTGCCGCCGGCGCCTCCGCCCGTGCCACCGCTGGCGCCATCGCCGCCGGCGCCACCGGTGGCGTTGCCGGTCAGGTTGGTGGCAAGAGTCGATGCGTTGCCGCCGTCGCCGCCGCCGCCGCCGACACCGACGTAGCCGCCGGTGCCGCCCTCACCACCGGCGCCACCTTGCGCGTCACCCAGGGCGACAGCGAGATCGTCACCGCCGTTACCGCCGCGACCGCCGTTGCCCCAGAATCCGGCGTTGCCGCCGTTGCCGCCATCCTGTGCCTCGGTGAGACCCAGGATGCCGGAGGGAGCTCCGTTACCGCCCCGGCCGCCGTTGCCGCCGAAGATGCCGGCGTTGCCGCCGTTACCGGCGCGTACGAGCGTGCCGTCGATGGCGTTGGGGCTGTAGCCGTCACCGCCGCTGCCGAAGAGGAACCCGCCGTCGAAGCCGTCGGGGTGCAGCGCATTGCCGTCGGCGCCGTTGCCGATCATGCCGAAGGTGAAGACCATCGTCAGCGGGTTGTCGAGGATCGGATCGAACAGCGCCAGCCCGACACCGGGGTCGAATGCGAGAGCTTGGCTGATATCGGCTCCGTCTCCGATATTCAAGCCGGTCGGCAGGAGATCGCAGACGATCGGGCAATCGTTGGCGGGCGCCGCTTGCGCCGTACCAATCGAGCCGACGCCGACGAACGCCGCGGTCATCGACCCGCCGAGAAGTGCGCCGCCGACCGCGCGGCGGGCGACCGTACCTCGGCATGAGGCTGCGCGGTGCCTGCCGGCAGCTGATTTCGTGGACATACATACCCCTTCTGTCGAACCTGGGTCGGGTGACCCAGTTACCCCAACGCCCCTGACATCCGTTCGCGAAGCCCGTGGCCAAGTGGCGAGACCTCGGATCCGCTGCCGTAGTCAGCTAATCGATGATGTCGATCACAGACATATTGACATCTCAGATCTGGTTTGCCTAGCAACTTCAGAAATTCTTGAGAAAAAAGCTGAATCAACCCCTCCGTAAATTCCGAGCCGGGCGGCTGAACCGCGAGGAATCTGCTTGCAGACGCAAGGGTTAGCTCTGGGGCGGCAGGCGAGCATCAGCAATTCTGATATTGATGGTCGCGTTGAATAGTTGGACCGGTAACCGCCTAAAACGCCCGGTAGGACAGCTCTAGGCCGGCCATCAGTTAACTCCTGGGGCCCGTCGGTTCGACTTCCGCGACCCACTGAGGTCGAGCGTCGCCGAAACGGTATATCCGTTTCGCGAAAGGCGTCCGGATAGCAAAAGCAAGGTCCAGTCCCCGGCGCCTCTAGCTAACTCCTATAGTTGGCTACTTGATTAGTCAATAACTACCGGAGCTACGCTCAGTAAATTGATCTTGTTTTCGCCACAGTCAAAGGCAACTGATTCCGTAGTTTGCTGCACGGATCGTCGACCGGCCGCTACGATCGCCGCATGTCTGAGACATCGCAAAGACCCCGGGGATCCATCGTTTCGGTATTGGCGCTGGTCGTGGCGCTGGTCGCGCTGGGCATCGCCATTTGGGCGGCGACGAAAGCGCCGTCGTCGCAGTCCGGGTCAGCCCAGCAGGGCTCCGTCTTCACCGGCGCGACCACCGATGACCCCAAGGCCAGCATCTGCGAGGCGTTCAACATCGTTCGTAACGGCGTCCAGCTCAACACCAACCTGAAGGCCCCCGGCGGACCGGCTGACGGCACCGGCACGCTGGCAGTGGCCGCCAACGCGCGCCTTTCCCTCTCGGAGGGCGGTCAATACCTCCTCGCCCGTCTACAGCCGGACACCCCGTCGGAGCTGGCGGATGCCGTGCGCAAGTTCGCGAACCAACTCATGGATATCGGTGCGCGTTCGATTGCAGGGACCGCGAACGCCGATCCCGACCAGGCGGCGCGACTCAAGGATGCCGACGAGTCCAGCGCATCGATTATCAATCTGTGCAAGTAGGTCCCCGGCCAGTTCTGGCCTGACCACAGGCGCTGCGGTTCGCCGCGGTGATATCGATTTGGCCTGTTCTGGGACAATGGCTGTGTGAGCCCACCGTCATCCCCGATCGCCCGCATCGACCTGCGGGGCGCGCAGCTCTCCGCCGCGCAACTGCGGTCCGCCCTGCCGCGCGGCGGCGTGGATGTGGACACGGTGGTGCCGAAGGTCCGCCCGATCGTCGACGCGGTCGCCGCGCGCGGAGCCGAGGCGGCGCTCGAATACGGTGACTCGTTCGACGGTGTGCGACCCGCGCAGGTGCGCGTACCTGCGGCTCGCTTACAGAGCGCCCTGACTGAGCTGCCCTCCGATGTCCGCGCCGCGCTCGAGGTGGCCATCGAACGCGCCCGTGCAGTCCACGCCGACCAGCGCCGTACCGATACGACCACGACGCTCGCCCCCGGGGCCACGGTCACCGAGCGCTGGGTACCGGTCGAGCGCGTCGGCCTGTACGTGCCCGGCGGCAACGCCGTCTACCCCTCCAGCGTCGTGATGAACGTCGTGCCTGCGCAGACCGCCGGCGTCGACTCGCTGGTGATCGCCAGCCCGCCGCAGGCGCAGTTCGACGGCCTCCCGCACCCGACGATCCTGGCCGCCGCCGCACTGCTCGGCGTCGACGAGGTGTGGGCGGTCGGCGGGGCGCAGTCCATCGCGCTGCTTGCCTACGGTGGTACGGACACCGACGGCGCGGGATTGGCACCCGTCGACATGATCACCGGCCCGGGCAACATCTACGTCACCGCGGCCAAGCGCATCTGCCGCTCTCAGGTGGGCATCGACGCCGAAGCCGGTCCGACCGAAATCGCGATCCTCGCCGACCACACCGCCGACCCCGTCCACGTCGCCGCCGATCTGATCAGCCAGGCCGAACACGACGAAATGGCCGCCAGCGTGCTGGTCACCCCGAGCGTCGAACTGGCCGACGCGACCGACCGTGAGCTGGCCAACCAGCTCCAAACGACGGTGCACCGCGAGCGGGTGACCGCCGCGCTGGGTGGAAAGCAGTCCGCCACCGTACTCGTCGACGATCTCGAGGCCGGCATCCGAACCGTGAACGCCTACGCGGCCGAGCACCTCGAGATCCAGACCTTGGATGCGCGCGAGGTAGCCGGTCGGATCCGTTCCGCGGGCGCGATTTTCGTCGGCCCGTATGCACCGGTCAGCTTGGGCGACTACTGCGCGGGATCCAACCACGTGCTGCCCACGGCGGGCTGTGCCCGTCACTCCAGCGGGCTGTCCGTGCAGACGTTCCTGCGTGGCATCCACGTCGTCGACTACGACGAGGCCGCGCTGAAAGATGTTTCCGGCTACGTGATCACGCTTGCTCACGCCGAAAACCTGCCCGCGCATGGCGAAGCGGTGCGGCGGAGGTTCGAAAGGTGACCGTCGGAAAGAAGGCCACGCTCGACGAGCTTCCGCTGCGGAATGATCTGCGCGGTAAATCACCCTACGGTGCACCGCAATTGGACGTGCCGGTGCGGTTGAACACCAATGAGAACCCCCATCCACCGACCAAAGCGCTGATCGACGACGTAACGGCGTCCGTCGCCGCGGTCGCGGGGGAGCTGCACCGGTACCCGGACCGCGATGCGGTGGCGCTGCGAACGGATCTGGCCGCTTACCTCTCGGCGCAAACCCGAACTCCACTCACTGTCGAAAACCTATGGGCAGCAAATGGTTCCAACGAAATCCTGCAGCAGCTCCTGCAAGCCTTCGGCGGGCCCGGGCGCAGCGCAATCGGCTTCGTGCCCTCGTACTCGATGCACCCGATCATCTCCGACGGCACGCAGACGCAGTGGCTGGTGGCCAACCGCGCCGATGACTTCAGCCTCGACATAGACGCGGCCGTGCGCGCGATCAAGGAACACAACCCCGACGTCGTCTTCATCGCGAGCCCGAACAACCCGTCGGGACAGAGCGTTCCGCTTGACGATCTCCGCCGCCTGCTCGACGCGATGAGCGCCGGCATGATGATCGTCGACGAAGCTTACGGCGAGTTCTCGTCGCAGCCCAGCGCGGTGCGCCTCATCGACGAGTATCCGACCCGCCTGGTGGTGACCCGCACGATGAGCAAGGCGTTCGCGTTCGCCGGCGGCCGACTCGGGTATCTGATCGCCGCACCCGCGGTGATCGACGCGATGCTGCTCGTCCGGCTGCCCTACCACCTGTCGTCAGTGACCCAGGCCGCCGCCCGCGCCGCACTGCGCCACGCCGACGACACGCTCGGCAGCGTCGCCACCCTCATCGCCGAACGCAACCGGGTCACACAAGCCTTGTCGGAGATGGGTTTTCGGGTGATCGGCAGCGACGCCAACTTCGTGCTGTTCGGCGAGTTCGCCGATGCCCCCGCCACCTGGCAGCGGTATCTGGACGCGGGCATCCTCGTCCGCGATGTGGGCATCCCCGGATATCTGCGCGCCACCACCGGCCTGGCCGAGGAGAACGACGCGCTGCTGGCCGCCAGCGCCCGCCTGGCCGCGACCGAACTATCCCCAGTAGGAGCACCGTGAACGAACCCCGTCGCGCGACCATCGAGCGCAAGACCAAAGAGTCCGACATCGTCGTCGAACTGAACCTCGACGGCACCGGGCAGGTGCACGTCGACACCGGTGTGCCGTTCTTCGACCACATGCTGACCGCGCTCGGCAGTCACGCGAGTTTCGACCTGACCGTGCGGGCCAAAGGCGACGTCGAGATCGAGGGCCACCACACCATCGAGGACACCGCGATCGTGCTGGGGCAGGCGCTCGGGCAGGCGCTCGGTGACAAGAAGGGCATCCGCCGCTTCGGTGACGCGTGGATCCCGATGGACGAGACGCTCGCGCACGCCGCGGTCGACGTGTCGGGCCGCGCGTACTGCGTGCACACCGGTGAACCGGATCACATGCTGCACTTCACGATCGCCGGCTCCTCGGCGCCGTACCACACCGTCGTCAACCGGCACGTGTTCGAGTCACTGGCGATGAACGCCCGCATCGCGCTGCACGTGCGCACGATCTACGGACGCGACCCCCACCACATCACCGAGGCGCAGTACAAGGCCGTCGCCCGCGCGCTGCGCCAAGCCGTCGAATACGACCCTCGGGTGACCGGTGTGCCGTCGACGAAAGGCACTCTGTGACAACCAAATTAGTCATCCTGGACTACGGTTCGGGCAACCTCCGCTCGGCTCAACGGGCATTGGAGCGCGTCGGTGCCGACGTCACGGTCACCGCCGACGCCGACGCCGCGCTGAACGCCGACGGGCTTGTGGTGCCCGGCGTCGGCGCCTTCGAGGCGTGCATGGCTGGACTGCGCAAGATCGACGGCCCCAAGCTCATCGCCGACCGGGTGGCGGCCGGCCGCCCCGTGCTCGGCGTCTGTGTCGGCATGCAGATTCTGTTCTCCCGGGGCGTGGAGTTCGGGGTCGAGACGACCGGCTGCGGCCAATGGCCCGGTGCCGTGGTGCGACTCGACGCGCCGGTGATCCCGCACATGGGCTGGAACGTGGTCGACGCCCCCGAGGGCAGCACCCTGTTCGCCGGAATGGAGGCGGACACCCGCTTTTATTTCGTGCACTCGTACGCCGCCCAGCAGTGGGAGGGCGATCCGGCCGCGAAACTGACATGGGCCACACACCATGTGCCGTTCCTCGCCGCCGTCGAGGACGGACCACTGTCGGCCACGCAGTTCCACCCGGAGAAGAGCGGCGATGCCGGTGCCGCATTACTCGCCAACTGGGTGAAGGCATTAGGTTGACCACCGATGAGCGCTCGCGCGAAGAGGAGACCACCACAGTGCCGGAACGACTGATTCTTCTTCCCGCCGTCGATGTGGTCGAGGGCCGGGCTGTGCGCCTGGTGCAGGGCCAGGCAGGCAGCGAGACCGAATACGGCTCTGCGCTGGAGGCCGCGCTGACGTGGCAACGCGACGGCGCGGAGTGGATCCACCTCGTCGACCTCGACGCCGCGTTCGGCCGGGGCAGCAACAGAGAACTGCTGGCCGAGGTGGTCGGCAAGCTCGACGTGGCGGTCGAGCTGTCCGGCGGCATCCGTGACGACCAGTCGCTGTCGGCGGCGCTCGCCACCGGCTGTGCACGGGTGAACCTCGGCACCGCAGCACTGGAGAACCCCCAGTGGTGCGCCAAGGTCGTCGCCGAACACGGCGAGAAGGTGGCCGTCGGCCTGGACGTGAAGATCGTCGACGGCGACCATCGCCTCCGCGGCCGCGGATGGGAGACCGACGGCGGAGACCTCTGGGAGGTCCTGGAACGGCTTGACGGAGAAGGCTGTTCGCGCTTCGTCGTCACCGACGTCACCAAGGACGGCACGCTCAACGGACCCAACCTCGAACTGCTCTCGAAGGTGACCGACCGAACCGACGCGCCGGTGATTGCGTCCGGCGGTGTGTCGAGCCTCGACGACCTGCGGGCGATCGCCACGCTGACCGATCGTGGAGTCGAAGGGGCGATCGTCGGAAAAGCGTTGTACGCCGGTCGATTCACCCTGCCTGAGGCACTGGCCGCGGTGGACAGGTAATGGCCCTGGACGCGGCCGACCTCGACGCCCTGGTCGCCGAGGCCGCGCAGATCCTCGACGACGCGGCGGTCCCGTTCGTCGACGGCCACCGCGCGGACTCAGCGGTGCAGAAGAAGGGCGACGACTTCGCCACCGAGGTGGACCTGGCCATCGAACGTCAGGTCGTCGAGGCATTGACCGCCAGAACCGGAATCGAGGTGCACGGCGAGGAATTCGGCGGCGCGGATCTCAAGTCGCCGCTGGTGTGGGTGCTCGATCCGATCGACGGCACCTTCAACTACGCCGCCGGTTCGCCGATGGCGGCGATCCTGCTGGGCCTGGTGCGTGATGGCGAGCCGGTGGCCGGACTGACCTGGGTGCCGTTCACCAAGGAGCGCTTCACCGCCGTGGTCGGAGGGCCTCTGCGCTACAACGGCGTCGAGTCGCCCACGCTGGACCGGGCAGCGCTGTCCGACTCGATGGTCGGGGTCAGCACATTCAGCGTCGATTCCCGCGGCAAGGTGCCGGGACGTTACCGGCTCGCCGTCATCGAGAGCCTCAGCCGCAAATGCTCACGCATGCGCATGCACGGGGCCACCGGTATCGACCTGGCCTATACGGCGGCCGCAATCCTCGGCGGCGCAATCAGTTTCGGTGGTCACGTGTGGGATCACGCCGCGGGTGTGGCGTTGATCCGCGCCGCGGGTGGTGTCGTGACCGACCTCGCGGGCAACGAGTGGACGGTGGATTGCCCTTCGGCCCTCGCCGGCGCTCCCGGCGTGCACGACGAATTGCTCGATCTGCTTCGCTCGGTCGGCGATCCCAAGGACTTTTGATGGACGGCAAGGATCTGGCCGTGCGGGTCATCCCGTGCCTGGATGTCGACGCCGGCCGGGTGGTCAAGGGCGTCAACTTCGCAAATCTGCGTGACGCAGGCGATCCCGTCGAACTGGCCGCGGCCTACGACGCCGAGGGCGCCGACGAACTGACGTTCCTCGACGTGACGGCGTCTTCCTCGGGGCGGGCCACCATGCTCGAAGTGGTGAAACGCACCGCCGAGCAGGTGTTCATCCCGTTGACGGTCGGCGGCGGGGTGCGCTCGGTCGCCGACGTGGACGTGCTGCTGCGGGCGGGGGCGGACAAGGTCGCGGTCAACACCGCGGCGATCGCCCGTCCCGAACTCCTCGCCGAATTGTCGCGGCAGTTCGGATCGCAGTGCATCGTGTTGTCGGTCGATGCCCGCACGGTGCCGCAGGATCAGGAGCCGACGCCCTCGGGGTGGGAGGTCACCACCCACGGCGGGCGTCGGGGGACCGGCTTCGACGCTGTCGAATGGGCAACGCGGGGCGCCGAACTCGGTGTGGGCGAGATCCTGCTGAACTCGATGGACTTCGACGGCACCAAGGCCGGTTTCGATCTGCCGATGATCGAGGCGGTTCGCGGTGCCGTGAACGTGCCGGTGATCGCCAGCGGCGGTGCGGGGGCACCCGAGCATTTCGCACCGGCCATCGCCTCAGGGGCCGATGCGGTGCTGGCGGCCAGCGTGTTCCATTTCCGAGAGCTCACCATCGCGCAGGTGAAAGCGGCGATGGCGGCCGAAGGGATAACCGTTCGATGACGCTCGACGCAGACATCGCGTCGCGACTCAAACGCGACGCCAACGGGTTGATCACCGCCGTCGTACAGGAGCGCGGCACCGGGCAGGTTCTGATGGTGGCGTGGATGGACGATCTCGCGCTGGCCCGCACGCTGGAAACCCGCCGCGCGACCTACTATTCGCGGTCGCGCCAACAGCATTGGATCAAGGGCGAAACGTCGGGCAACACCCAATACGTCCACTCGGTGCGGCTCGACTGCGACGGCGACACGGTGCTGCTGGAGGTCGATCAGGTCGGCGGCGCCTGTCACACGGGCGATCACAGTTGCTTCGATGCGGACCTGTTGATGGGGCCCGCGTGACAGAAGCAGATCGTGCCGTCGCCGTCGAGCTAGAGGGATCAGGCATCGAGCCGCCCGTCGACCCGCGTGTCCGCCGGGCGTTCTGGTGGCTGGAGCGCTTCGCGCCCGGCATCGGGTCGCGGTGGGCAGTCGAACTGTGGTGCACCCCGCCGGTCATGGAGTCGAACCTGCGCATGCCCCCCGGCGTCAAGCCAGGCGAGCCGATCGAAGCGCGCTGGAATGGTCACCGAGTCGTGGGTGAATCGTGGGGCGAGGGGCCCCCGGTGTATCTGGTGCACGGCTGGGGCGGGCGGCGCCCGCATCTGGGCACGTTCGTCAAACCGCTCATCGAATCCGGTCACCGGGTGATCGCGTTCGACTTGCCGAGCCACAACGAGTCCGATGCGGGCGCACTCAAGCCCGGGCGCACGACGGCCATCGAATGCGCACACGCGGTCGGGGCCATGATCCGCGAACATGGGCCGGCCCGCGCGGTCGTCGCCCACTCTCTCGGCGCGAACGCAACGACATTCGCGATCGCCTATGGCGCGAAAGTCGAGCGGCTGGTGTACCTCGCGCCGATGGGCGAATTCCCGCTCTACCTAGACTATTTCGCCAGACGCCACGGCTTCGGCCCCCGTATCCGCGCCGGACTGCAACGTGGCCTCGAACGCCGCATCGAGATGCCGCTGTACGAAACCAACATGACCGTCGTCGGCGCCCGCACCGGTTACCCGCCGCTGCTGCTCATCCATGATCCGGATGACCCGGACACGCCCTATGAGACCAGCCAGCGCGTCGTCGCGTCTTGGCCGGGCGCGCGGTTGATGACCACCAAGGGCCTCGGCCGGCTGGCGCATTACCGGATTCTTCGGCATCGCCCGGCGATCCGCGCGGGCGTCGAGTTCATCGGTCCCGCAACACCCTAGGCGCAGGCGACGAACACCCCACGGCCGACTAAGCCGACTGGCGCTGACGCAGCACCTCGAGAGCCTTGTCGGCGTGGCTGTCCATGCTGATCTCCGATGCGATCACAGCCAGGATCGTGCGGTCGGTGTCGATCACGAAGGTGGTCCTCTTGACCGGCATGAACTTGCCGAGCAGGCCGCGCGTCACGCCGAATTGCGTTGCGACGGCACCGTCGGCGTCAGACAGCAGCGGATAGTCGAAGCGCTCCTTGTCGGCAAACTTCGCCTGCTTGTCGACCGCGTCGGTGCTGATTCCGACACGACTGGCACCGACCGCGGTGAACTCCGCGGCGAGATCGCGGAAGTGGCAGGCCTCCTTGGTGCACCCCGGCGTCATCGCAGCGGGATAGAAGAACAGCACGATCGGGCCGTCCGCGAGCAACTCACTGAGGCTGCGCATCGTGCCCGTCTGGTCCGGCAATTCGAACTCGGCAACTCGGTCACCCTTTTTCATGGAGGTCACGCTACGCCGCGAAGTGATCGAGCCACCGTCCCGCGCGATCATCCAGGCCGACGTTTGGGCTGGTGTCGGGCAGTCGGATCGACCATTGCGTCGGTTTCGAGCGCCGACGCACGACGCGGATCCGCGCCGGCTCACGCCCTCGTCGTCGTCCGCACTGGGGCGCGTCTGGGACACTTGACCCGTGCAGACCACGGCCGACCTCGCGACCACCACCTCGCGGGAGGACTTCCGCGCGTTGGCCGCCGAGCATCGCGTGGTGCCGGTGACCCGCAAGGTCCTCGCCGACAGCGAGACCCCGCTGTCGGCGTACCGCAAACTGGCCGCTAATCGACCCGGGACGTTCCTGCTGGAATCGGCGGAAAACGGCCGTTCGTGGTCGCGCTGGTCGTTCATCGGCGCCGGTGCACCGTCGGCGCTCACCGTCCGTGACGGTGAGGCCGTGTGGTTGGGCGCGACGCCGCAGGACGCGCCGCAGGGCGGCGACCCGCTGCAGGCGCTGCGCGCGACGCTGGAACTGCTCAAGACCGAGCCGCTGCCGGGCCTGCCGCCGCTGTCGAGCGGGCTCGTCGGGTTCTTCGCCTACGACATGGTCCGGCGCCTGGAGAAGCTTCCCTCGCTCGCCGTCGACGATCTCGGCCTTCCGGACATGCTGCTGCTGTTGGCCACCGACATCGCGGCGGTCGACCACCATGAGGGCACGATCACGCTGATCGCCAACGCGGTCAACTGGAACGGCACCGACGAGCGGGTGGACTGGGCCTACGACGACGCGGTCGCCCGCCTCGACGTGATGACCGCCGCGCTCGGTGAGCACCTGCCGTCGGCGGTCGCGACATTCAGCCGACCCGAGCCGTTGCACCGCGCTCAACGCACGCTCGAGGAGTACGAGGCCATCGTCGAGAAACTGGTGCGCGACATCGAGGCCGGCGAGGCGTTCCAGGTGGTGCCCTCGCAACGGTTCGAGATGGAGACCGACGCCGATCCGCTGGACGTGTACCGGATGCTGCGCGTGACCAACCCCAGCCCGTACATGTATCTGCTCAATGTGCCGAATGCCGCAGGCGGACCGGACTTCTCGATCGTCGGCTCCAGTCCGGAGGCACTGGTGACCGTCAAGGACGGACGCGCGACCACCCATCCGATCGCGGGTACGCGGTGGCGCGGCGAGACCGAGGAAGAGGATCTGCTGCTCGAAAAGGAGCTACAGGCCGACGAGAAGGAGCGCGCCGAGCATCTGATGCTCGTCGATCTGGGGCGCAATGATCTGGGCCGGGTCTGCCGGCCCGGCACCGTACGCGTCGAGGACTACAGCCACATCGAGCGCTACAGCCACGTCATGCACCTGGTGTCGACGGTGACGGGACTGCTGGCCGACGGCAAGACCGCACTGGACGCCGTGACCGCCTGTTTCCCGGCGGGCACGCTTTCCGGCGCCCCGAAGGTCCGGGCGATGGAGCTGATCGAGGAGGTCGAGAAGACGCGTCGCGGCCTGTACGGCGGTGTGCTGGGCTATCTCGACTTTGCGGGCAACGCCGACTTCGCGATCGCGATCCGCACCGCGTTGATGCGCGACGGCACCGCCTACGTGCAGGCGGGCGGTGGCGTCGTCGCAGATTCCAACGGGCCATACGAGTACACCGAGGCGGCCAACAAGGCTCGCGCGGTGCTCAACGCGATCGCCGCCGCCGAGACGCTGACCGAGCCATGATCAGGGTCGCCCAGCTCGGTCTCGTGCTCGCGGCGGCGGGGCTGTGGGTGGCGTCACGGATGACCTGGGTCGAGGTGACCTCGTTCGACGGCCTCGGGGAGCCGAAGACGGTCGCCCTGTCCGGAGGCACCTGGTCGACCGCTCTGATCCCGCTCGCGGTCCTGCTGCTGGCGGCGGCCGTCGCGGCCTTGGCGGTGCGTGGATGGCCGCTCCGGCTGCTGGCTCTGCTGGTCGCCGCTGCCAGCGCCGGAACCGCCTACCTGGCCATCAGCCTGTGGGTTGTCAAGGACGTGGCCGTCCGCGCCTCGCACATCGCGGAGGCGCCCGTGGCGGACCTGGTCGGCACGCAGCGGCACTACGTGGGTGCGGTGATCACCGTGGTCGCCGCGGCGGTGGCGCTGGCCTGCGCGGTGCTGTTGATGCGGTCTGCGGCAAGTGAGCGCTCCGGTGCGGCCCGGTATTCGCGACGCACCGTCGCACCGGCCGACGAACCCGCAGGCGAGATGTCCGAACGCGCGATCTGGGACGCCCTCGACGCCGGTTCCGATCCGACGCAGGATGCGACGAATCCGGACAACAAGGGTCGGTGATCGGCGGTGTTGTGGTGGCGGCTACCCTTCGTGGTTGAAGATCGTTCGGTGTTTCCGGGGGAAGGGAAGCGGCACTCATGAGTTCGGCGACGGTACTCGACTCGATCATCGAGGGAGTCCGAGCCGACGTCGCCGCCCGCGAAGCCGTCATCCCGCTCGCCGACATCAAAGCGAAGGCCAAGGACGCGCCGCCCCCGCTGGACGTGATGGCCGCACTGCGCGCACCGGGAATCGCGGTGATCGCCGAGGTGAAGCGTGCGAGCCCCTCCCGCGGCGAGCTGGCCCCCATCGGGGACCCCGCCGAACTCGCGAGCGCCTACGAAAGCGGTGGCGCGCGGATCATCAGCGTGCTCACCGAACAGCGTCGCTTCAACGGGTCGCTCGAGGATCTGGACGCGGTCCGCGCGGCTGTGTCAATCCCGGTGTTGCGCAAAGACTTCATCGTCCGGCCTTACCAGATCCACGAGGCCCGCGCCCACGGTGCGGACATGTTGTTGCTCATCGTGGCGGCGTTGGAGCAGCCGGTGCTGGAGTCATTGCTGGAGCGCACCGAGTCGCTGGGTATGACGGCTCTGGTCGAGGTGCACACCGAGGAGGAGGCCGACCGCGCGCTGTCGGCCGGCGCCGCGGTAATCGGCGTGAACGCACGCGATCTCAAGACGTTGAAAGTGGACCGGGATTGCTTCGCGCGGATCGCCCCTGGGCTGCCGACCGACGTCATCCGCGTCGCGGAGTCGGGGGTTCGCGGGACCGCCGATCTGCTGGCGTACGCCGGTGCGGGCGCCGACGCGGTACTCGTCGGTGAGGGACTGGTCACCAGCGGTGACCCCCGCAGCGCCGTCGCCGATCTGGTCACCGCAGGCACGCACCCGTCGTGCCCGAAACCCGCGCGTTGAGAAGTGGCCGATCTCGCCGGGCCTGAGCTGCCCCGTTCCAGCGCGGCCGTAGCCGAACCCACCACCCACGACCCGGATGCGCGTGGCCATTTCGGCGTCTACGGCGGGCGATTCGTCGCCGAAGCGTTGATGGCCGTCATCGAGGAGGTCACCACGGCCTACGAGAAGGCACGTGGCGACCAGACCTTCCTCGACGAGTTGGATCGGCTGCAGCGGCACTACAGCGGACGGCCTTCGCCGTTGTACGAAGCCGAGCGGTTGTCCGAGCACGCGGGCGGCGCCCGGATCTTCCTGAAGCGAGAAGACCTCAACCACACCGGATCCCACAAGATCAACAATGTCCTCGGCCAGGCCCTGCTGGCCAGGCAGATGGGCAAGACCCGGGTGATCGCCGAGACCGGCGCGGGGCAGCACGGTGTTGCGACTGCGACAGCGTGCGCGCTGCTCGGCCTGGAGTGCGTCATCTACATGGGTGCCGTCGACACGGCACGACAGGCGTTGAACGTCGCGCGGATGCGTCTTCTGGGGGCGACGGTGGTGTCGGTCGAGGCGGGCTCGAAGACGTTGAAGGATGCGATCAACGAAGCGTTCCGCGACTGGGTCACCAACGCCGACAACACCTATTACTGCTTCGGTACGGCCGCCGGACCCCACCCGTTTCCCACGATGGTGCGCGACTTCCAGCGGGTGATCGGACTGGAGGCGCGCGCCCAGATCCAGGCGCAGGCCGGCCGGCTGCCCGATGCGGTGACGGCCTGTGTCGGCGGCGGGTCGAACGCGATCGGGATCTTCCACGCGTTCATCGACGATCCCAACGTGCGGCTGGTGGGCTATGAGGCCGCCGGCGACGGCGTCGAAACCGGGCGGCACGCAGCGACTTTCACCGGGGGATCACCTGGTGCGTTCCAAGGCTCCTTCTCGTACCTGCTGCAGGACGAGGACGGCCAGACCATCGAATCACATTCCATATCAGCGGGTTTGGACTATCCGGGGGTCGGGCCCGAGCACGCGTTCCTCAAGGACACCGGCCGTGCAGAGTATCGGCCCATCACCGACACCGAGGCGATGGACGCGTTCTCGTTGCTCTGTCGCACGGAGGGAATCATCCCCGCGATCGAGTCCGCGCACGGTCTTGCGGGTGCTTTGCAGTTGGGTCGGGAACTCGGACCCGGGGCGATCGTGTTGGTGAATCTGTCGGGTCGTGGGGACAAGGACGTCGAGACGGCGGCGAAATGGTTCGGCCTGCTGGACGGTGCGCCGTGAGCCGGCTGGCACCGCTGTTCGACACCTGCCGAAGCGAGGGACGCAGCGCCCTGATCGGCTATCTGCCGACCGGTTTTCCCGATGTGCCCGGGTCGATTTCGGCGATGACGACACTGGTCGAAAACGGTTGCGACCTCGTGGAGGTCGGCATCGCGTACTCCGATCCCGGCATGGACGGTCCGACGATCGCGGCGGCCACCGAGGCCGCGCTGCGCGGGGGAGTGCGAGTGCGGGACTCGCTGGCCGCGGTCGAGGCGATCACCAATGCCGGCGGTCGGGCCGTGGTGATGACGTACTGGAACGTCGTGCTGCGGTGGGGCATCGACGCATTCGCCCGCGATCTGGCGTCGGCCGGCGGCCTCGGGATGATCACCCCGGATCTAATCCCCGACGAAGCCGACGAATGGCTCGCCGCCTCGGAGACTCACGATTTGGACCGGATCTTCCTGGTCGCGCCATCGTCGACACCGGAACGGCTCACGATGACGGTGCAGGCTTCGCGCGGATTCGTCTACGCGGCTTCGACGATGGGCGTGACCGGTGCGCGCGATGCGGTGTCGACGGCCGCCCCTGAACTGGTTCGCCGGGTGAAGGCCGTCTCGGACATCCCTGTGGGCGTGGGCCTGGGGGTGCGGTCGGGAGCGCAGGCAGCCGAGATCGGTGCTTACGCCGACGGGGTGATCGTGGGGTCGGCGTTGGTGTCGGCGTTGCAGGACGGCGTCGACGCGGTCGGAGCATTGACGGCTGAGCTTGCGGATGGAGTCAGGCGAAGGGTTACTGCGTGACGACGACTGTCTTGGCCGCCATTCCCAGCCCGGCTCAGGGCGTCTGGCATCTCGGTCCCGTACCGATCCGGGCGTACGCGGTCTGCATCATCGTCGGCATCGTGGCGGCGCTGATCATCGGTGACCGGCGCTGGGAGGCACGCGGGGGAGAACGCGGAGTCATCTACGACATCGCCTTGTGGGCCGTGCCTTTCGGGTTGATCGGCGGCCGGCTCTACCACGTGGCGACCGACTGGTGGCGTTACTTCGGGGACAACGGCGCCGGGCTGGCCGGCGTGATCCGAATCTGGGACGGTGGTCTCGGGATCTGGGGGGCTGTCGCCTTCGGTGCCGTCGGCGCGTGGATCGCCTGCCGGCGCAGAGGAATTCCGCTGCCCGCGTTCGCGGACGCGGTCGCGCCGGGAGTCATTCTGGCGCAAGGGATCGGCCGCCTCGGCAACTACTTCAACCAGGAGCTGTGGGGCGCCGAAACGACGTTGCCCTGGGCGCTGAAGATCTATGAGCGCCGCGATTCAGCCGGCATGATCGACAATCTCAACGGAGTGTCGACCGGCGAAGTGGTTCACCTCGTCCATCCCACGTTCCTGTACGAACTGCTCTGGAACCTGCTGGTTTTCGCGGTTCTCATCTACGTCGACCGGCGTTTCAAATTCGGCCACGGCCGCCTGTTCGCGTTGTATGTTGCGGGCTATTGCGTGGGCCGGTTCTGGATCGAGCTGTTGAGGGTCGACGATGCGACGTTGATCGAAGGCGTCCGGATCAACTCCTTCACGGCGACGTTCGCGTTCATCGGTGCAGTCGTATACATCATGGTCGCGCCGAAGGGCCGCGAAGATCCGGCCTCCCTCAGGGGTAAGGCAGAGCCGGAACGGCCGACCGTCGAGGACCTCACCGAAGAGTTGGCCGCGGTGGCGTCGACGACAGGTGTGTTCGCCGCCGCCAAGGCCGCCGCCGACGAAGAGTCGGAGACGGTGAAAGCCGAATCGCTCACCGCGGACGTACCGGAGGGCGAGGAGATCCCGGTCGAGGACGTGTCGGCGGAGGAGCTCGGCGCGGACGTGGCAGGTGTGCCGGCGGACGACTTGGAAGAGGCCGAGGAGTTCGCAGCCGAGGGCGACGAGGGGTCGGCCAAAGAGTCCGAGCCCGAGATCGAGGCGGTCGCGGAGGCCGACGCCCTCGCTGACGAGGTGGACGAGGCGCCTGCCGAGGAGATTCTTGAGGCGGAGGAGTTCGCCGAGGCCGGACGGGGGTCCGACGCCGACGGTGTCGGTGCGGTCGAAGGTGAAGAAGCCAGCGACGCGTTGGCCGACGCAGCCGAGGCACACGAAGCTGCGGTCGAGGCTGAGGAAGCAGCCGAGGAGCTGGCGGACGAGGCGGCCGCGCAGACGGCTGCGACGCCACCAACGAAGGCACGACGCAGGCTGCGGTTCTGGCCGAAGCGCGGGCGAAAGGACGTCGTCGCCGCGGAGGAGCCCTTTGGAGGCGCGGACGTAAGCGGTGCGGCGGTCCCCGAGGCCGGTGAAGCGGCCGACGTCGGTGGCGTGGGTGCGGTCGAGGGCGAGGAGGCCAGCGACGCGCTCGCCGATGCCGCTGAGGTACACGAGGCTGCGGTGGAGGGCGAGGCTGCTGCCGAGGAGTTGGCCGACGAGGCTGGGGCAGAAGCTGATGAAGCCGATGAGGCCGAGGCGGACGAGGTAGAGGCGGTCGCGGAGGCCGAAGCCCTCGCTGACGAGGTGGACGAGGCGCCTGCCGAGGAGATTCTCGAGGCGGAGGAGTTCGCCGAGGCCGGGCAGGCGGCTGACGCGGACGGTGTCGGAGCGGTCGAGGGTGAAGAGGCCAGTGACGCGCTCGCGGATGCCGCTGAGGTACACGAGGCCGCGGTGGAGGGCGAGGCTGCAGCTGAGGAGTTGGCCGACGAGGCCGAGGCTCAAGCCGACGAGCCCGCTGAGGTGGCTGACTCCGGTGAGCCCACCGAGGGCGCCGTCGAGGGCGAGGCTGCTGCCGAGGAGTTGGCCGATGAAGCTGAAGCCGATGAGGTAGAGGCGGAGGCGGTCGCGGAGGCCGAAGCCCTAGCTGACGAGGTGGACGAGGCGCCTGCCGAGGAGATTCTTGAGGCGGAGGAGTTCGCCGAGACCGGGCAGCTGTCCGACGCGGACGGTGTCGGTGCGGTCGAAGGTGAAGAAGCCAGCGACGCGCTCGCGGATGCCGCTGAGGCGCATGAGGCCGCGGTCGAGGGCGAGGCTGCAGCCGTGGAATTGGCCGGTGAGGCCGAGGCTGAAGCCGACGAAGCCGGTGAGCCCACCGAGGCCGCGGTCGAGGCCGCCGAGGATGAGCTGGTAGCCGAAGAGCTGGCGCGAGCGGCCGAGGCGCAAGCCGAGGAGTCGATCGACCACGCATCGGCAGGTGCCGAGGCAGAGGGCAATGGCACGGCGGAAGGCCAGGAGGAGACTGAGTCCGGTGAGCCCGCCGACGTCGGTGGTGTGGGCACGGTCGAGAGCGAGGAGGCCAGCGACGCACTCGCCGACGCCGCTGAGGCACACGAGTCCGCCGTCGAGGGTGAGGCGACTGCCGCGGAGCTAGCCGACGAAGCGGAGGCCGAAGCCACGGAGCCGACCGACGCGCAAGCGACGGAAGATGCCGCGACAGCCGAAGAAACAACCGAAGAGTCCGCAGACAATGCCGAGAACTCGGACGGCGGGCGAGTGCGCAAGTGGCTGCGCCGCCGCCGGAGGGGCTAGACAATTTTCCGGGTTTTCCTCAGCGCATCGCTCGAAAACGTCTTCGTGTCATAGGGTCCGAGTAGTATCGAACACATGTTCGAGGACGCTTCCAGCGGCGATCTCCTCACCCTCATGGGTGAAGAGGCTCGCGAGGAGGCTGCGGCGATGGGGCGCAGGCTGGCACTCGTGGCCGAACTCTATGCGCGGCGGGAGAGGGAACATGAGGAAGCGAGGATGTTCTTCACCGACGTTGCGGTCGTCGTAGCGGCAGAGATTTCGCCGGTGCAGAACATCAGTCATGCCAGGGCACTCGGTCAAGTCCATGCCGCGAAGGCTCTGCGCGAGCGGCTCCCCCGGGTGGCTGAGATCTTTCGGCGCGGGTGGATCGACTACCGGGTAGTGGCCACCATCATGTCGCGTACTCAGAACGTGGAACCGGACATCATGCCCGCGCTCGACGAGGCTCTGGCCGCCAAGGCCGAGAAGTGGATGAAGCTCTCGGGTCCCAAACTGATTGACCGCGTGGACATGTTCGTGACGCGCTTCGACCCGGAGGCTGTGCGGGTGCCGCGCCGATCCGAGAACAATCGCCACGTCGAGATCGAGCCGGGGGACGCCGGAATGGTCTGGCTTACAGGCAATCTGCGCGCCGAGGACGGTGCGGCGCTGAACGCCAGGCTCGACGCTTTGGCCGCCACCGTATGTGACAACGACCCTCGAACCAAGGATCAGCGCCGCGCTGACGCCTGTGGTCCGCTTTCTCGCATGGAGGCCACACTGCCCTGCGAATGCGGGCTTGACGACTGCCCGGCGGCCGCGGAGCGCGCGGCCGTTGAGACGGCGGTCATCCATTTGCTGGCCGAACAAGGCACTCTCGATGGAACCAGCGACAAACCCGGTTATCTGAAAGGGTTCGGAGTGCTGCCCGCCGAGTCGGTACGCAGGGTGGCCAAGACCGCGCAATCGAAGCCGTTGGCCGTGCCCACCCCGGAAGCCAAGGGCGGCAATAGCTACCGGCCCAACGTCGCGCTGCGGGAGTTCCTCCAGTGGCGGGACCTGACGTGCCGATGGCCGGGCTGCGACAAGCCGGTGCAACACTGCGACGTTGACCACACCACGCCTTGGCCCCAGGGACCGACGCATCCGTCGAATACCAAGCACTACTGCCGGACTCACCATCTGCTCAAGACGTTCTTCCGTGGGCCACGTGGCTGGACCGAGCGACAACTTCCCGACGGCACAATCGAGTTGATCGCGCCCACGGGTCACGTGTGGCGCACCGAACCTCATGGCGCAAGCATGTTTCCAGCGCTCGGACAGTCGACGGGCGAGCTCGACGTTCCCGCGGATATCTCCGACGACACCGCGGATCGAACCTTGATGATGCCCCGGCGCAAACAGACGCGTGAGGACGACCTTCGCGACCGGATCAAAGCCGAACGCCGCGAGCGCGCCGAATTGATCGCCGAAGAAGAGCGGCAGCGGCAAGCCTGGCTGGCCGCCAACTACCAGCCCCCGCCGTTCTGACACGCCCGGCCGTGAAGAGCCGCGGAACCGTTCCGTCCAAGCTCCAGCGAATCTCCCTGAGCGACAATCCGTTGACCGATGTCGCCACGACCGCGGGTTTGGGCACGCACCCGCGCATGCCTGGGCTACACCCTGGGGCCGATGCGCCACAGAATTCTTACTGACTGGCCCACCCGTGTCTGGCATGCTGGGAGCCATGACGGAGCCGCAGTTCGGTGGTAGTGAGCATGGCAGCACGCCCCCTCAGGAGCCGAATTACCAGCCGCAATACCCGCCCCCGCCCGGCAGCGAGTACGGGCCGCCTCTCGGGGGCTACCCGTCGGCATACGGCGATCCATTGGCCCCCTACGGCCGTCACCCCATCACGGGCGAGCCGTATTCCGACAAGTCCAAACTCATCGCCGGTCTGCTGCAGCTGCTCGGCCTCTTCGGTCTGGTCGGTATCGGCCGCATCTATCTCGGCTACACCGGGTTAGGCGTCGCGCAGTTAGTCGTCGGCCTGGTCACGTGCGGTATCGGCGCCATCATTTGGGGCATCATCGACGCCGTCATGCTGCTCACCGACAAAGTCCGCGATCCACAGGGGCGCCCTCTGCGCGATGGCACCTAGCGCCGGCACGAGCCGCAGACAGCTATACGGCGCGCTCGGCACCGGCGCCGTACTGGCCGGCGCCCTGACGTACGTCGGCATCGCCGACCCGCATCGCCCGGGATTTGTCTTCCCCGCCTGTCCGTTCAAGGCGATCACCGGTTTGGACTGCCCCGCCTGCGGTGGTCTGCGCATGACGCACGACCTACTGCACGGCGACCTTGCCGCAGCGGTCGTCGACAACGTCTACCTGCTCGTCGGCCTTCCCCTCTTGCTGACGTGGCTTCTGATCCGATGGCGTCAGAGCAAACCGCTGATGAACACTCCGCTGATCGTCGTGATTGTCGTCTCGGCCCTGACCTGGACAGTGGCGCGCAATCTGCCCGGATTCCCGCTGGTCCCCACGGTTCTCGACGGGTGAGGCGATAGCCGCGCTGTTACAATCGGCTGCGGGCCGGTGCAGTCCCGGACATGAATTCTTCCGGACTGCGAAGGTGCCCCTCGATGCTGTTTTCGGCATTCCCCGAGCCCCAAGGTCTCTACGACCCCGCCAATGAAGCGGATTCCTGTGGTGTCGCCATGGTTGTCGACATCCAGGGTCGACGCTCGCACTCCATCGTCGCCGACGGATTGACCGCCCTCGAACATCTCGACCACCGCGGTGCCGCCGGCGCCGAGACCAACAGCGGCGACGGCGCCGGCATCCTCATCCAGTTGCCGGTCGAACTACTGCGCGAAGCGGTCGACTTCGACCTCCCGGCAACCGCACTCGACGGCAGCAACACCTTCGCCGCAGGCATCTGCTTCATGCCTCAGGAGTCCGCGGCCCGCGCAGCCGCCCGCGAAACCGTCGAGGCCATCGCCGACGACGAAGGGCTCAAGGTTCTCGGCTGGCGACCCTTGCCGATCGACCCTCTCGGTGCGAACCTCGGCGCCACCGCGATGAGTTGCATGCCTCACATGGAGCAACTGTTCGTCACCTCGACCAGTGAGGTCGGCGGCATCGACCTCGACCGGCGCGTCTATCCGCTCCGCAAGCGGGCCGAGCGCGAAGGCGTCTACTTCCCATCGCTGTCCAGCCGCACCATGGCGTACAAGGGCATGCTGACCACAAAGCAGTTGCCACAGTACTTTTCGGATCTGCGCGACGAGCGTTGCCGCAGTGCCATCGCGATCGTGCACAGCCGGTTCTCGACGAACACGTTCCCGTCATGGCCCTTGGCGCACCCATTCCGCTACGTCGCCCACAACGGGGAGATCAACACCGTCCGCGGCAACCGCAACCGCATGCGCGCGCGGGAGGCGATGCTGGCCAGCGCCAACATTCCCGGCGACCTGTCCCGCCTGTTCCCGATCTGCACGCCGGACGCTTCGGACTCTGCCTCATTCGACGAGGTGCTCGAACTGCTACACCTCGGCGGCCGCAGCCTGCACCACGCCGTGCTGATGATGATTCCCGAGGCCTGGGAGAACAGCACCACTATGGACGACGCCGAGCGTGCCTTCTGGCAGTTCCACGCGTCCATGATGGAGCCGTGGGACGGCCCCGCCTGCGTGACCTTCACCGACGGTTCACTCGTCGGGGCGGTGTTGGACCGCAACGGATTACGTCCCGGCCGGTGGTGGCGTACGATCGACGACCGCGTCATCCTCGCCAGCGAGAGCGGCGTGCTCGACGTGCCGTCGGCGCAGATCGTCGCCAAGGGCCGCCTGCAACCGGGCAAGATGTTCCTGGTCGACACCGGCGCCGGACGCATCGTCACCGACGACGAGATCAAGGCGGACCTGTCGGCAAAAGAGCCCTACGGCGAGTGGTTGCACGCCGGACTGCTCGACATCGCCACCCTGCCCGACCGCACCCGCGTGCAGCCCAATCACGCCAACGTCGTCAAGCGTCAGATCGCCTTCGGTTACACCGAAGAGGATCTGCGCGTACTGCTCACACCGATGGCCGCCTCCGGGACAGAACCGCTCGGGTCCATGGGCACCGACACTCCAACCGCGGTCCTCTCACAACGATCACGACTTCTCTACGACTACTTCGTCGAACTCTTCGCACAGGTCACCAACCCGCCCCTGGATGCCATCCGCGAGGAGATCGTCACATCGATGGCCCGCATCATGGGCCCCGAACAGAACCTGCTCGAACCGTCCGCGGCTTCATGTCGCCAGATCGTCCTGCGCTGGCCGGTTCTCGACAACGACGAGCTCAACAAGATCGTTCACATCAACGACGACGGTGAACATCCGGGACTACGGACCACCGTGCTGAAGGCCCTCTACGACGTCGAACGCGGTGGTGAAGGGCTCGCCGAGGCTCTCGAGGACCTTCGCGCGAAGGCCTGTGAGGCGATCGCCAAAGGTGCACGGACGCTGGTCATCTCCGATCGCGACTCTGACCACACCCGTGCGCCGATTCCCTCGCTGCTGGCCGTCTCGGCCGTGCACCACCACCTCGTGCGCACCAAGGAACGCACCACGGTTGCGCTGGTCGTCGAGAGTGGCGACGCCCGCGAGGTGCACCACATCGCGATGCTCATCGGCTTCGGCGCCGCCGCGGTCAACCCGTACCTGGCCTTCGAGTCGATCGAGGACCTGGTTCGCGAAGGCGAACTCACCGGCATCGAACCCGCCGCCGCAGTGCGCAACTACTGCAAAGCCCTCGGCAAGGGCGTCATGAAGGTGATGAGCAAGATGGGCATCTCCACGGTCGCCTCCTACACCGCCGCGCAGGCTTTCGAGGCGGTCGGCATCGACAAACACGTCCTCGACGAGTACTTCACCGACACCCCCAGCCAACTCGGTGGTGTCGGCCTCGACGTCATCGCCGAAGAGGTCAAACAGCGCCACCGCCGGGCCTACCCGGAAAACCCGACCGAGCGCGTGCACCGACGCCTCGAGGTCGGCGGCGACTACGCGTTTCGTCGGGAAGGCGAATTACATCTGTTCACACCCGAAGTCGTCTTCCTGCTGCAACATTCGACCCGCACCGCGCGCCACGACATCTTCCAGCAGTACTCCGACGAAGTGGACCGCCTCAGCCGCGAAGGCGGAACGCTGCGCGGGCTGTTCGAGTTCAAGAAGGTCAGACCGCCGGTGCCGCTCGACGAGGTGGAGCCCGTCGAGGAAATCCTCAAGCGATTCAACACCGGCGCCATGAGCTACGGGTCCATCTCGGCCGAGGCCCACGAGACGATGGCGATCGCGATGAACAATCTCGGCGGCCGTTCGAACTCGGGAGAGGGTGGTGAGGACACCGATCGGCTCTACGACCCCAAGCGTCGCAGCGCGGTCAAGCAGGTCGCCTCCGGTCGCTTCGGCGTCACCAGTGACTACCTGGTGAACGCGACGGACATCCAGATCAAGATGGCCCAAGGGGCGAAACCCGGTGAGGGCGGACAACTCCCGGGCTTCAAGGTGTATCCCAACATCGCCAAGACACGACACTCCACGCCCGGGGTCGGCCTCATCTCACCGCCACCGCATCACGACATCTACTCCATCGAGGATCTCGCGCAGCTGATCCACGACCTCAAGAACGCCAACGACCAGGCGCGTATCCACGTCAAGCTCGTCAGCAGCGTCGGCGTGGGAACCGTCGCGGCAGGCGTGTCCAAGGCCCACGCCGACGTCGTGCTGATCTCGGGCTACGACGGCGGCACCGGAGCCGCACCCCTGACCAGCCTCAAACACGCCGGCGTGCCGTGGGAGATCGGACTGGCCGAGACCCAGCAGACGTTGATGCTCAACGGGTTACGCGACCGGATCACCGTGCAGTGCGACGGAGGCATGCGCACCGCACGTGACGTCGTCGTCGCCGCGCTGCTCGGCGCGGAGGAGTACGGTTTCGCGACCGCCCCGCTGATCGTGTCGGGCTGCATCATGATGCGGGTCTGCCACCTCGACACCTGCCCGGTCGGCGTCGCCACGCAGAACCCAGAACTGCGCGCCCGGTTCACCGGCAAGCCCGAGTTCGTGGAGAACTTCTTTCGCTTCATCGCCGACGACATCCGTAAGTACCTGGCGGAGCTCGGATTCCGGACTCTCGACGAGGCGATCGGACACGCCGAGCTGCTCGACACCGACAAGGGCGTCGAGCATTGGAAGACCCGCGGCCTGGACCTCTCACCGATCTTCGCCGTGCCCAACGACGCGCACACGGGGCAACCCGCGCCCCGCCGCAAGGTCCGCGAGCAGTACCACGCGCTGGACCAGGCGCTCGACCAGACGCTGATCCAGCTCGCCGAGGGCGCACTCGAGGACGCCCATACCGTCCGGCTCGAACTGCCCATCCGCAACGTCAACCGAACCGTCGGCACACTGCTGGGCGCCGAAGTGACCCGTCGCTACGGTGCGCAGGGCCTGCCCGACGGCACCATCCACATCACCCTGACCGGCTCGGCCGGACAATCGCTCGGTGCGTTCCTGCCGCCCGGTATCACCCTGGAGCTCGTCGGGGACGCCAACGACTACGTCGGAAAGGGCTTGTCCGGCGGCCGGATCGTCGTGCGACCGCCCGATGACGTGCTGTTCCTGGCCGAGGACAACGTGATCGCCGGAAACACGCTGCTGTTCGGCGCGACGTCGGGGGAGGTGTACCTGCGCGGCCGCGCCGGCGAACGCTTCGCCGCCCGGAACTCGGGTGCGCTGACGGTTGTCGAGGGCGTCGGCGACCACGCGTGTGAGTACATGACCGGTGGCCGGGTCGTCGTCCTCGGCAAGACCGGCCGAAACATGGCCGCAGGCATGTCCGGCGGTATCGCCTTCGTCCTCGGCCTGGATCCGAGACGGGTCAACACCGAAATGGTGGAGTTGCAGCGCCTGGACCCGGAAGATCTCGCGTGGCTGCGCGACGTGATCTCGCGGCACGCCCAGTTCACCGGAAGCAGCCTGGCGACCTCACTGCTGTCGGACTGGCCCAGGCGCAGCACACAGTTCACCAAAATCATGCCCCGCGACTACCAGCGCGTCCTGCAGGCCACTCTCACCGCCAAGCGCGAGGGACGCGACGTCGACACTGCGATCATGGAGGCCAGCCGTGGCTGATCCCACCGGATTCCTCAAAGTTCCGAAGGTCGAGGCGGCCAAACGTCCGGTCGACGAACGCGTCGGGGACTGGCGCGAAGTCTACGAGCAGCAGGACCCGAACCGGCGCGCCGCGGAGGTATCCGAGCAGGCTCGGCGATGCATGGACTGCGGAATTCCGTTCTGCCACTCGGGAAGTGCGGGCTGCCCCCTGGGCAATCTGATTCCGGAATGGAACGATCTGGTGCGCCGCGGCAGATGGGACGCGGCCAGCGACCGCCTGCACGCCACCAACAACTTCCCGGAGTTCACCGGCCGGTTGTGCCCGGCGCCGTGCGAGGCGGCGTGCGTGCTGTCGATCTCCGAGGAGCAGACCGGCGGCAGCGTCACGATCAAGCGCATCGAGCAGACCATCGCCGACCACGCGTGGCTCAACGGCCAGGTGGAACCGCAACCGGCGGCCATCGCCTCCGGTAAGCGTGTCGCGATCGTCGGCTCCGGGCCGGCGGGACTGGCTGCGGCACAACAGCTCACCCGCGCCGGCCACGAAGTGACCGTCTACGAGCGCGACGACCGCATCGGCGGGTTGATGCGCTACGGCATCCCCGAATACAAGCTCGAGAAGGCGACGCTCGATCAGCGGCTGGCTCAGATGCGCGCGGAGGGAACGCGATTCGTCACCGAAACCGAAGTCGGCGTCGACGTCTCCGTCGAGCAGCTCCGGGCACAGTACGACGCCGTCGTGCTCGCCGTCGGTGCATTGCGTGCACGCGACTACGAAGTCGAGGGGCGCCACCTCGAGGGCGTCCACCTGGCGATGGAGCACCTCGTTCCCGCGAACAAGGAATGCGAGGGCGACGGACCCAGCACGATCAGCGCGAAGGGCAAGCACGTCGTGATCATCGGAGGCGGTGACACCGGCGCCGACTGCCTGGGCACCGCGCACCGACAGGGCGCGCTGTCGGTCACGCAACTCGACTACAACCCCGAACCGCCCGAAACCCGCGACGAATCGCGCACACCGTGGCCGACCTGGCCCGTCGTGCTGCGCACCCGCCTCTCACCGGCGCACGCCGAGGGCGGTCACCGGCGCTATGAGGTTGCGGTCCAGCGATTCGTCGGTGACGACAGCGGTCGCCTCCGCGCGCTGGAGATCGCCGAAGTCACGGTCGAACGCGACGCTCAGGGCCGTCGCGTCATCACTCCGGTCGGCGAACCGATCGAAATTCCCTGTGAACTCGCCTTGCTGGCCATCGGTTTCGAGGGCGTGGAGCGCATGCCGCTCCTCGACGAACTGGGCCTGACGCTCAACGGGCGCGGCGCCCTGCCCTGCGGATCGGACTGGCAGACCGCGTCGCCCGGCGTGTTCGTCTGCGGCGACGCCCATCGCGGCGCCTCGCTGATCGTGTGGGCGATCGCGGAGGGCCGCAGCGCCGCGCATGCGGTCGACACGTTCCTGATGGGGGAGTCGGATCTGCCCGCCCCGGTGACCCCGGGCGCGCTTCCGCTGGCCGTCGTCTGAATCGATAACGACTATGCTCGAGTGTCGTGAATAGACGCGGAAAGATCGTCTGCACCCTCGGTCCGGCCACCGCGACCGATGACGCCGTCCGTGCGCTGGTCGTTGCGGGAATGGACGTCGCGCGGCTCAATTTCAGCCACGGCGACTATCCCGATCACGAAGCGAACTACAAGCGGGTCCGGTCCGCGTCGGACGCCACCGGCCGGGCCGTCGGCATTCTCGCCGACCTGCAGGGTCCCAAGATCCGCCTCGGCCGATTCAAGGACGGCCCCACCTTCTGGGCCGCCGGGGAGACCGTGCGCATCACCGTCGACGACGTCGAGGGAACGTCGGATCGCGTGTCGACCACCTACAAGCGCCTTGCCGAGGACGCCACCCCCGGCGACCGGGTCCTCGTCGACGACGGAAACGTCGGCCTGGTTGTCGAGAGCATCGAGGGCCACGACGTCATCTGCACCGTCACCGAGGGCGGCCCGGTCAGCAACAACAAGGGCATGTCGCTTCCCGGGATGAACGTGTCCGCGCCGGCACTGTCCGAGAAGGACATCGACGACCTCGAGTTCGCCCTGCGCCTCGGCGTGGACTTCGTCGCGCTGTCGTTCGTCCGCTCGCCGGCCGACATCGAACTCGTGCACGAGGTGATGGACCGGGTCGGCCGCCGAGTGCCCGTCATCGCCAAACTCGAGAAGCCCGAAGCTATCGACAACCTCGAGGCCGTGGTGCTGGCATTCGATGCGATCATGGTCGCCCGCGGTGACCTCGGCGTGGAGCTACCGCTCGAAGAAGTCCCGCTGGTGCAGAAGCGCGCGATCCAAATGGCAAGGGAGAACGCGAAACCCGTCATTGTCGCGACCCAGATGCTGGAGTCGATGATCGAGAACTCGCGGCCCACCCGCGCCGAGGCGTCCGACGTCGCCAACGCTATCCTCGACGGCACCGACGCAGTGATGCTCTCCGGTGAGACGTCGGTCGGCAAATACCCGCTCGAAGCGGTCAAGACGATGGCGCGCATCATCCATGCGGTCGAGGAGAACTCGGTGGCCGCACCGCCGCTCACCCATGTGCCCCGGACCAAGCGCGGCGTCATCTCCTATGCCGCCCGTGACATCGGTGAGCGCCTCGACGCCAAGGCGCTCGTGGCCTACACCCAGTCGGGTGACACGGTGCGCAGGCTTGCGCGGCTGCACACGCCGCTGCCGCTGCTGGCGTTCACCTCGCTGCCGGAGGTGCGCAGCCAGCTCGCGCTGAGTTGGGGCACCGAGACGTTCATCGTGCCGCACATCCAGACCACCGACGGAATGATCCGCCAGGTCGACAAGTCGCTGCTCGAGCTGGGTCGCTACAAGCGAGGGGACCTGGTGGTCGTCATCGCCGGCATTCCGCCGGGCACAGTCGGCTCCACCAATCTGATCCACGTGCACCGGATCGGCGAGGACGACGTGTGACGGCGGATTTCGACGAACTGCTCGCGATACTCGACCTCCGCCAGCTCGCCGACGACATCTACGTCGGCTCCCATCCCAGCAAGAACCCCGTACGCACCTTCGGCGGCCAGATGATGGCCCAGTCGTTCGTGGCGGCCGGGCGCAGCTTGAAGCACCCGACGCCGCCCAGTGCGTTGTCGGCGCACTTCATCGCGGGCGGGGACCCGGAGAAGGATCTCGAGTTCCACGTGGTGCGGCTCCGCGACGAACGCCGGTTCGCCAACCGCCGTGTCGACGTCATGCAGGACGGCCAGCTGCTGACCACGGCGATGGTGTCCTTCCTGGCCGGCGGCCGCAGCCTGGAGCACGCGATCGCCCCACCGGACCTGCCCGACCCGGAGTCGGTGCCGCCGGTGGACGAACTGCTGCGCGGCTACGAGGAAGTCGTCCCGCATTTCGTCAACGCGCTGCGGCCCATCGAGTGGCGCTACACCAACGATCCGAGTTGGGTGATGCGCGACAAGGGCGAGAAGCTGCCGCACAACCGGGTGTGGATGAAGGCGCTCGGGCCTATGCCCGACGACCCGGTGCTGCACGCCGCCGCGCTCGTCTATTCCTCGGACACCACCGTGCTCGACTCGATCATCACCACGCACGGCCTGTCATGGGGGTACGACCGGATCTTCGCGGTCACCACGAATCACTCGGTGTGGTTCCACCGGCCTGTGCATTTCGACCAGTGGCTGCTGTACTCCACCGCCTCACCGGTGGCCGCCGACTCCCGTGGCCTGGGCACCGGCCACTTCTTCGATCGGTCCGGTCAGCCGGTCGCCACCGTGGTGCAGGAGGGGATCGTCAAGTACTTCCCGCCACGCTGACTACGGCGTCGGCGTGATCGTCACGTCGAACTGATCCTCGACACGGTGCTGGAACTCCTCGGCGCACTGCTGCACCGCGTCCTGGTCGTTGCCCGCGCGCGATATGCAGTCGATGTAGTCGCTGCCGCCCACCTCGTTGAAACCCCAAACGGCCAACCAGATGACGACGATGGCTTCGATGATGCTCAAGAAGCCGAGCACGATGCCGGCCACGGCGATACCGCCGTTGGTGGCCTCACCGCGCTTGGCCCGTCCCCAGCCGATGAAGCCGAGGATCACGGCGACGACGCCGAGCACGACGCCGCCGAAGACGGACAGCAGCGCGATGATGGCGACCACCAGGGCCGCGATGCCGATGCCGTTTTTGGGGGCGCTGGCCGGCGGTGGGTAGCCGTAACCCTGCGGCGGAGGCGGGGGATAACCACCTGGATAAGCCCCGTACTGCGGCTGTGACGGTGGCGGCGACTGCGCCGGTGGCGGTGGTGACTGGGGTGGCGTTTGCGGTGGCGTCTCGGGCTTCTCCGGCTCGCTCATGCCGAGGAGGTTACTCCGTGACCAGCGAGAATGACGGTAGGACACTCAAGGTGCTCGGGCAGATGATGGGTGGCGACGACGACCGCGCGGTCGGCACCGAACAGCGCACCGGGGGTGAGCAGGTCGACCAGAATCTGGTCGGCGGCGGCGGCGTCCAGATGCTCGGTGGGTTCGTCGAGCAACACCGTTGCGGCCGTGGTCAGAAGAGCGCGCGCCAACAGCAAACGCCGACGCTGTCCGGCGGATACGGCGGCGGCCCCGCCGGACAGCACCGTGGACAGCCCCTCCGGCAACGTGTCCAGCCAGTCGCGCAGACCTACGCGCCCTATCGCGGCCCGGATCTCGTCGTCACTCGCATCACCGCGAGCCACCAACAAGTTGTCCCGCACGGTGGTGGCGAACAGGTGGGCGTCTTCTGCGACGAAGACTGCGGACGGGTCGCTCCCGGCCATCGAGAGCATCAGCGTGGTCTTGCCCGATCCGCTCGGGCCCACGATCGCGAGGCGGTCACCGGGCGTCACAGACACCTCGGGAACGGCCGGTCGCTCGCGCGGTGAATCGATCGGTTCGGTGATCTCGGCGAGCCGGCGCGCCGCGATACGCGACCTTGTCAGCTGCACCGCAGCCGCCGGCAATGCCGCGCTCGCCTCGAACGCCGACAGCGGTAACAGCATCAGGATCGCGAGCGTCGTCGGTGCGATCGAGTCGGCGATCGCGATCGCGGCGATCACGGCGCCGAACACGCTGGCGCCGATCGCCGCGGTCGACGCCGCGGCCGCCACCGCCGCGGGGGCCGCCGCCGTGTCGATGGCCCGTCCCCAGGTACGGTGTCGCCTTTCGGCTTCGGCGAGTACCGCGTCGAGACGTCCGCCGACACGTAGCTCCGGAGCGTGCTCGAGGGCACGCATGACCGCAACATCTCGCCCCGAATGATGTTGTGTGGCAGCGACTTCCGTCGCCTCAGCGGCGCGGGCAGCCATCGCGGGCGCGAGGACGCCCGCGATCAGCAGGCACAGCGCCAGGACGATCGCCGCCTCGAGGGAGATGAGACCGATGCCGACGACTGCGGCCAGTCCGAGCACGGCCGCCACCGCGATCGGCAGCATCGCCCGCACCACGACGTCGGAGAGGTCGTCGACCGACGCGCCGATCCGTGCCACCAGTTCACCGCTGGGCATCCGCATCGCGGTGTCGGCAGGCGCTTCGGCCAGGCTGCGGTACAGCGCCTCACGGGTATCGGCAGCGCACCGCAGCGCCGTGTCGTGTGACGCCAGCCGCTGGCAGTACCCCAGCACCGCGCGAGAGATACCGAGCGCGCGCACCGCGACGACCGCGACGGTGAGGTCCAGCACCGGCGGCATCTGCCACGCCCTCGTGATCAGCCACGCCGAAATCGCGGCCAACGCCAGCGCGCTGCCCAGCGACAGGACACCGAGCAGGACCGCGAGCGCGAATCGACCCACCCGGCCCCTCAGCAGTTCACGCATCGGCGAGCTCCCTCATGAAGAGCACGCGGTCACCGATCGCGCGCACCGGATCGTGGTGACCGACCACCAGCACCGTGGCGCCGGCGCGGGCCCGCGCCACAATCGCGTCGAGCACACGGGCTTCCATCGCCGCATCGAGGTGAGACGTCGGCTCGTCGAGCAGGAGCACCGGCGCCGCCGAGCCCAGCGTCCGGGCCAGCCCGAGGCGCTGGCGCTGCCCGAGCGACAGCCCCGCACCGTCGCGGCCGAGCACGGTGTCCAGGCCTTCGGGGAGTGATGCGAGGACTTCGTCGAAACCCGCTGAGCGACAAGCTTCGTCGAGGTCTGCGCTCGGCCCCAACAACTCGAGGTTGTCGCGGATGCTGCCCGGGACCAGCATCGGACGGTGCGGTAACCAGGAGACCTGGCGCCACCATGACGGCAGGTCGAGGTCACCGACATCGATTCCGTCGATCGACACCTCGCCGGGATGCAGCCCGAGGATCATGTGCAACAGCGTCGACTTGCCGACACCGTTAGGACCGGTCAGCACAGTCACCCGCCCCGGCTCCACATCCTCGTCGAGCGCCCCGAGGTGAATGGTGGCCCCGGCCGCTTGAACGGTACGGGCTGCCGCCGGTCGGCGCGGCAGCTTGTCGAGAAGCCGGAGTGCGGCCTCGGCCGCCGTCTTGCCGTCCTGGGCGGCGTGGAACTCCACGCCGACGCGGCGAAGCGGCCAGAACACCTCCGGCGCCAGCAGCAGCGCGGTGAGGCCCGCGGTCAATGTCATTTCGCCGAATACCAGCCGCAGGCCGATGCCGACCGCGACCAGCGCGACGCCCAACGTGGCCAACAGTTCGAGAACCAAAGCGGACAGGAACGCCATCCGCAGGGTGCCCATCGTCGAACGACGATGCGCCGCAGCCAGTTCGGTGATGCGGCCCACAGAGCCGTCGAGCCGCCCCAACCCCCGCAGCGTCGGTATGCCCGCCACCAGGTCGAGCATCCGCGACTGCAGCGTGCTCATCGCCGCCAAGGCGGCCTCCGAGCGTTCCCTGGTCAGCAGCCCGATCAACACCATGAATACCGGAATGAGCGGCAGCGCGATCAGAACGATGAGCGCCGAACGCCAGTCGACCGCGGCGATCACCAGCACCGCAGCCGGCGTGAGGATGCCGGCGAGGAACACCGCGGGAAGATAGGCCGTCAGGAAGGGTCGCAGACCGTCGAGGCCCCGGGTGATCAACGCGGCTGTGGTGTCGCGTTCGGCGGCGAGAAGCCGCGGCGGCAACGCCGTCACCGCGCGGAGCACCTGACCGGCCAGGTCGGCGATCACCTGTGTCGCGCCCGTCGAGGCCAGCCTGCTCTGGAGCCAGTGTGCGACGGTACGGATCACCCACAGCCCCAACAGAAGTGCGAGCGGGCCCGCCCAGTGGCGAAGGTGGCGCGTGGTGGGGTCGGTGATCACCCCTGCCACGACGTCGGCGAGCACGACGGCCGCACCGATCGTCGCGCCGGTGATGAGCACCCCGCACAGCACCGATGCGACCAGATAGCGACGCATCGCCGGCGAGGTCCGCCACAGGTTCATGTCCGCCGCCGCGTCAGTCCCACCGGCTCGGGGATCCGGTCGGCCGAGATGCGTTGCCGGAATACCCAATACGTCCATCCCTGATACAGCAGCACCAGCGGTGCGAAGATCAGCGCCGCCCAGCTCATGATGGTCAACGTGTACGGGCTGGACGCCGCGTTGTCGATCGTCAGGCTGTAGGCGGGATCGATCGTCGACGGCATCAGGTTCGGGTAGAGCACGCCGAACAGCAGAACCACGACCGCCGCGACGGTCACAGTCGTGTACGCGAACGCCCAGCCTTCGCCGATACCGCGCCACACCCGCAGCGTCGCCGCCAGGTGTGCCATAGCCGCCGCGAGAAGCACGAGCCATGTCCAGTCCTTGCCGTGCACCAGCTGCGTCCACAGCCCGAACGACGCCAGGACCGCCGTCACGGGCAGCGCCAGCCGGCTCGCGAATCGCAGCGCTTCTTCGCGCACGGCGCCTTCGGTTTTCAGTGCCACGAACACCGCGCCGTGGAACAGGAACAGTCCCGCGGTGGTCAGGCCGCCGAGCAGCGTGTAACCGTTGACGAGATCGCCGATCGAGGTGCGCAACTGCTTGTCGGCGTCGACGGGAAGCCCGCGCACCAGCGCCGCGAACGCCACACCCCACAGCACGGCGGGCACCCACGATCCGACGGCGATGCCGATGTCGGCCCACCGCCGCCAGCCGGGGTCGTCGATCTTGCCGCGCCATTCGATCGCCACGACCCGCAGGATCATCGACAGCAGGATGGCCAGCAGCGGCAGGTACAGACCCGAGAACATCGTCGCGTACCAGTCGGGGAAGGCGGCGAACATGGCCCCGCCCGCGGTGATCAGCCAGACCTCGTTGCCGTCCCAGACGGGCCCGATGGTGTTGAGCACCGCGCGACGTGGCCGCTCGGGATCACCGCCTCCGGCGCGGCCGAACATCCCCATCAGCATGCCGACGCCGAAATCGAAGCCCTCCAGGACGAAGAAGCCGAGGAACAGACCGGCCATCACCACGAACCACAGTTCGGTAAGCGCCATTGCCACCACTCCTCTAGTAAGCGAACGACTCAGTATGCGAACGACAAGGGCGCCACTTCGTCGCTGCCGGGTGGTAGCGGCGCTGCGGGCTCGGAGTCGTGTTCCTGCGGCCCTTCGACCGTGTAGCGGCGGATGAGCCAGAACCAGATCACCGCGAGCGCCGCGTACACCAGCGTGAAGGCCACCAGGGAGAGGACGACCATGCCGACCGGGTGCCCGGAGACGCCGTCGGCGACGGTCAGCCGAATCGTCGGATCCCCCGTCGGATTGGGCACCACCACCCACGGTTGACGGCCCATCTCGGTGAAGATCCATCCGGCGCTGTTGGCCAGGAACGGTGCGGGCAGCGCCGCCAGGGCGAAGCGGGACAGCCGGCGCGACTGCGGAATCCGGCGACGACGCGTCAGCCACAACACCGCCACCGCGAAAAGCGCTGGTACGGCGAGCAATCCGATCATGGCGCGGAACGACCAGTATGTGACGAACAGGTTGGGCCGGTAGTCGCCCGGTCCGAACTTCTCGACGTACTGGTCCTGAAGGTCCTTGACGCCCTCGAGCCGAACGCCGTCGAATTCGCCTTTGGCCAGGAACGGCAGCACGTAGGGCACCTCGATGAGGTGGGTGACGCTGTCGCAATTGTTGTGGGTGCCGACGGTCAATATGGAGAAGTCGGGGTCGGTTGCGGTGTGGCACAGGGATTCTGCCGATGCCATCTTCATCGGCTGCTGTTCGAACATCAGCTTGCCCTGGAAGTCGCCGGTGACGACGAGTCCGAGCGTCGACGCGAGGACGACCAGGCTGCCCATGATCGCCGCCGGCCGGAACATCGTCTGCGCTTCGGAACGCCTGTCGTCTCGCGCGCGGATCATCCACCACACGCACACACCTGCGACGAACGTCCCGGCGGTGAGGAACGCCCCGAACACCGCATGTGTGAACGCGGCGATCGCGGTGTTGTTGGTGAACAGCGCGACGATGCTGGTCAACTCGGCGCGGCCGGTCTCCGGGTTGAACCGGGCGCCGACGGGATGCTGCATCCATGAGTTGGCGGCGATGATGAAGAACGCCGACAGGTTGACCGCGATGGCCACCACCCAGATGCAGGCGAGGTGCACGAGGCGGGGCAGCCGGGTCCACCCGAAGATCCACAGGCCGAGGAACGTCGATTCGAAGAAGAAGGCGGCCAGCCCCTCCATCGCCAGCGGTGCGCCGAAAACGTCTCCGACGAACCGCGAGTACTCGCTCCAGTTCATGCCGAACTGGAATTCCTGAACGATGCCGGTGGCCACGCCCAGGGCGAAGTTGATCAGGAACAGCTTGCCGAAGAAGCGCGTGAGGCGGTACCAGGACGAGTTCCCGGTGATCAGCCACGCGGTCTGCATGGCGGCGATCAACGGCGCCAGCCCGATGGTCAGCGGGACGAAGATGAAGTGGTAGACGGTCGTGATGCCGAACTGCCACCGCGACACATCGAGTGCGTCCATCTCACCCTCTTCCGTGGCTGTGGCTCCAGCCTACGACAGGGTGTAGTAGACGTCAGTGTGGGTTAGCTCACCGGCTCCTCGGCCGCAGGTGAGGTGGGTGTTCCGGCGTTGTCAAGGTGCTTGGAGGCCTTGCGAATCCCGAAGGCGGACACGATCTCGAAGATGCCGATCACGACCAACGAGATGCCGGCCACGACCGTCAGAATCGCGAGTGACTCGAACGGCAGCGCGAGCATGACCACGCCGGCGATAAGGCTGATCACGCCGACGAAGATCTCCCAGGCGCGACCGGGAAGCGTCGGGTCGCTGATGGCCGAGACCGCCGTCGCCACGCCGCGGAAGATGAAGCCGATGCCGATCCAGATGGCCAGCAGCAGGATCGACTCCTGCAGGCTACGGAAGCACAGCACCGCAAGGACCAGCGCCGCGGCGCCGGAAATGAACAGGAGAACGCGGCCGCCGGCTGAGACGTCGAGGCTGAACGCGAAGATCACCTGAGTGATGCCGGCGACCAAGAGGTACGCCCCGAAGAAAATCGCCGCGACCACGATTGTCTTGCCAGGCCACAGCCAGATGAGGGCGCCGAGAATGACGGCGAGAAGTCCGGAGACCAGGGTTGTTTTCCACAGATGCCGCATCAGGTTGGGCGGCGCGGTGCTAGTCATGGGCGCAGTGTGGCATAGCCAAACGGAAATGATCGTCGCATTTCGATATCGATTCGGGCGTCAGTCGTCAGCCCCGGCGCATGCGCCGTTTGGTTCCCCTGCCCCAGCGTGGCGTCTCTACTACTGTTCCGGTACCGGTGCTGCGCACCGATCCCACGACGCAGAAAGTAGGCATCCGTGTTAAGTGAGTGTCACAACCGTCGAGGTAGATTCTGGCGTTTCGCAGCCGTATTCGCCGCGGCCGGCGCCCTGGCGATGTCGGGATGCGCAAGCGGCGGGGGAGGCGGTGCCGGTGAGGATGCCACCAGTCCGTCGCCCACGGCGCCGGCGGCGAAGGTCGAAGCGATCGCCAATACCGTTCCGGAGGACATCAAGTCGTCCGGAGAGCTGGTCGTCGGTGTCAACATTCCGTACCCGCCCAACGAGTTCAAGGATCCGAGCGGCAAGATCGTCGGCTTCGACGTCGACTTGATGAACGCGATCGCGGCCACCCTGGGATTGACGCCCGACTACCGGGAATCGGACTTCGCGAAGATCATCCCGTCGATCCAAGGCGGCACCTACGACGTCGGGATGTCGTCGTTCACCGACACCAAAGAGCGCGAGCAGACCGTCGATTTCGTCACCTACTTCAACGCGGGCACGATGTGGGCGCAGCGGCCGGGATCCTCGATCGACCCGAACAACGCGTGCGGCAAGAAGGTGGCGGTGCAGGCGACCACCACCCAAGAGGCCGAGGAACTTCCGGCGAAGAGTAAGGCGTGCACCGATGCCGGCAAGCCGCCGATCGAGATCGTTCCGTTCGACGGGCAGGACGCCGCCACCAACGCGGTGGTGCTCGGTCAGGTCGACGCGATGTCGGCGGACTCCCCGGTGACCTCGTACGCGATCAAGCAGAGCAACGGCAAGCTCGAACCCGCCGGTGACATCTTCGATTCGGCGCCGTACGGATGGCCGGTGCAGAAGGGGTCGGCCCTCGCGCAGTCACTGCAGAAGGCGCTCGAGCATCTGATCGAAACCGGCACCTACCGCGAGATCGCCGTCAACTGGGGCGTTGAGAACGGGATGATCGACAAACCCGTCATCAACGGCGCGGTCTCGTAGAGGACGTTTCCATGAGCGATGTCGACACGTCATCACCCGATGCCCCTGCCGCCATCGATGCGGTGCCGCTGCGCCATCCGTGGCGGTGGGTGGCGGCGGTCGTCATCGTCATACTCGTCGCCCTGTTCCTCTACGGCGCGGCGACCAACGACTCCTACCGCTGGTCGACGTACTGGGAGTACCTTTTCAACGAACGGGTGTTGACGGTCGGGGTGCTCAACACATTGCAGCTGACCATCTACTCGATGGTTCTCGCGATCGTGCTGGGTGTGCTGCTCGCGGTGATGCGGCTGTCTCCGAACCCGGTGTTGAAAGCCGTTGCGTGGGTGTATCTGTGGATCTTCCGCGGCACCCCGGTGTATGTGCAGCTGGTGTTCTGGGGGTTGTTGCCGACGATCTACCAGAACGTTCAGCTCGGGGTGCCGTTCGGGCCCTCGCTGCTTCAGGTGGACCTGCAGTCGCTGTCGATCCCCTTCCTGCTGGCAATCCTCGGACTGGCGCTGAACGAGGCCGCGTACATGGCCGAGATCATCCGTGCGGGAATCAGTTCCGTGCCCGAGGGGCAGGCCGAGGCCTCGACGGCGCTGGGCATGTCGTGGGGGATGACCATGCGGCGCACCGTGCTTCCGCAGGCGATGCGGGTGATCATCCCACCGACCGGCAACGAGGTGATCAGCATGCTGAAGACCACGTCGCTGGTGACCGCGGTGCCTTTCACGCTTGATTTGTACGGCATCACCTCGCGCGAGATCGCCGCGCGCATCTTCGAACCCGTTCCACTCCTGCTGGTCGCCGCGACGTGGTATTTGGCCATCACCAGCGTGCTCATGGTCGGCCAGTACTACCTGGAGCGTTACTACTCGCGTGGTGCGTCGCGCAAGCTGACCACCAAACAACTCGAGGCATTGGCCAAGGCGCAGACGCTGGGGGAGGCGCACCCGTGACACCGATGGTCAAAGCCGAGGCCGTGTGCAAGAACTTCGGGGCGCTGCAGGTTCTCAAGGGCGTCACGCTCGAGATCGGACGCGGCGAGGTGCTGTGCATGGTCGGGCCGTCCGGCTCGGGCAAGTCCACGTTCCTGCGGTGCATCAACCACCTCGAACAGGTCAATGCCGGGCGCCTGTATGTGGACGGGGAGCTGATCGGATACCGGCAGCGGGGCAACAAAATCCACGAGATGCCCCCGCGGGAGGCGGCCCGGCAGCGCCGCGACATCGGCATGGTCTTCCAGCACTTCAACCTGTTTCCCCACCGCACCGTGCTCGAGAACGTCATCGAGGCGCCCATTCACGTCAAACGCGTCAAGAAGGACGAGGCGGTGGCGCGCGCCCGAGACCTGCTCGACCAGGTGGGACTGACCACCAAAGCCGACGCCTATCCCGCCCAGCTGTCGGGCGGCCAGCAGCAACGTGTCGCGATCGCCCGCGCCCTGGCGATGAGCCCCAAGCTGATGCTCTTCGACGAACCCACCTCGGCACTGGACCCCGAACTTGTCGGTGAAGTCCTCGAAGTGATGAAAACGCTTGCCGCCGAGGGTATGACGATGGTGGTGGTGACACACGAAATGGGGTTCGCCCGCGAGGTGGCCAACCAACTGGTGTTCATGGACGGCGGCGTGGTCGTGGAGAGCGGACCGCCGCGCGAAGTGCTGTCCAACCCGAAGCACGAACGCACGAAGGCGTTTCTGTCCAAGGTGCTGTAGACAGATGCCGGCCAATGCCCCGGATCCGGCGACACCGCTGTGGCGGGCCGCCCAGGTGTTCCGACTGCTGAGTTGCCTGTACGCACTCGGATTTCAGGTGTCGGTGAACCCCGACCTGGATCGCCCGGGCGTGGCGTGGACGTTGTTCGCCGTGCTGCTGGGGTTCAGTGCCGTGTGCGCCGTCGCCTATCTGCAGGGGTTCGGCCGACGCCCGGCGTTCGTCCTGGCCGAGATCGGGGTGGTCCTGACGTTGATTCTGTCGACCGAGGTGGTCGCCTCCTCCCAGTGGGCGTTCGACAACCAGTCGTGGCCGACGACGCTGTGGGCCACCAATGCGACGATCTCGGCGGCGATCGTCGCGGGGCCGATCGCGGGCATGTTCACCGGCGTGCTCGTGATGGCCGCCAGCACCGTCGTCAAGGGCTTCATCAACTACGACCTCGGCCGCAACGCGACCATCGTCATCGAACTCGCCGTCGGCCTCGCGGTGGGCATGGCCGCGCAGACCGCGCGACGGGCCCATTTCGAATTGGAGCAGGCGACTCGGCTGGCGGCGGCCCATCAGGAGCGCGAACGGCTGTCTCGGGAAGTGCACGACGGCGCCATCCAGGTGCTCGCGCTGGTCTCGCGCCGCGGCCGCGAAATCGGGGGAGCGACAGCCGAACTGGCCGAACTCGCGGGCGAGCAGGAACGTGCGTTGAGGCGGCTGGTCAGCTCCGGTGAGGCCGAACCACGCGTCGGGGCGATGACCGACGTCGGCGCGTTGCTGCGACAGCGCGCGTCTGACCGCGTCTCGGTCAGCCTGCCCGCCGAACCGGTGCTCCTCGACGCCGTCGTCGCCACGGAGTTGTCCGCCGCGGTCGTCAACGCGCTCGACAATGTGGTCGCCCACGCCGGACCGGGTGCCCATGCCTATGTGCTCCTCGAAGACCTCGGCGACACGATCACGGTGAGCATCCGTGACGACGGCACCGGGATCCCCGAGGGACGGCTCGAGGAAGCGGTGCGCGAGGGCCGCATCGGTGTCGCGAAATCGATTGTCGGACGGATGAACTGGCTGGGTGGCAGCGCCAAGCTGACCACCGGGCCGGAGAGCGGGACGGAATGGGAACTGACGCTACCCCGACGGTGATGGTGGTCGACGACCATCCCATCTGGCGCGACGCGGTGGCCCGCGACCTCGAAGAGGACGGTTTCACCGTGGTCGCCACCGCCGACGGCGTGGGCGCTGCCCGGCGCCGCGCCGCAGCGGTCCAGCCCCAGGTGGTGGTGATGGACATGCGGCTCGCCGACGGTGACGGCGCGCAGGCGACCGCGGAAGTGCTCGCGGTGTCGCCGTCGTCGAAGATCCTCGTGCTCTCGGCATCCGACGAACGAGAGGACGTGCTCGAGGCGGTGAAGGCCGGGGCGACCGGTTACCTGGTGAAGAGCGCATCGAAACAGGAACTCGGCGATGCGGTGCGCGCCACCGCCGAGGGCAGGGCCGTGTTCACCCCAGGTCTGGCTGGCCTGGTGCTCGGCGAGTACCGGCGGATCGCCCAGACCCGGAGCGGGCCGGAAACCCCGAGCCTGACAGAACGTGAGACCGAGATACTTCGCTACGTCGCCAAAGGGCTGACCGCCAAACAGATCGCCGCGCGGCTGTCGCTGAGCCACCGCACCGTCGAGAACCACGTGCAGGCCACGTTCCGCAAGCTGCAGGTCGCCAACCGCGTCGAGTTGGCGCGATACGCGATCGAACACGGGCTCGACGAGTAGTCCTACTCATCCCGTGGCGCCGTCGCGCTGCGACGATGGCTGCATGACCGAACCGCAGCGTGCTGTTGTCGCCCGCCTGTCCGCTGACGTCGCCGCGATCTCCGCCTATCTGGCGCGGGTGTCGGCGGACCTGACCGAACTCGACCGGCAGCTGGCGTCGTCGCCACAACACGTGCCGCCCGCCTACGCCGCGCCGCCGCAGTACCAGCCGCAACACGTTGAGCCCGTTGGGTATTCACCGCCGAAGCCGGCCCGGGACGAGGGCTGGATCGGCAAGCTGCTGGCGGTCGCCGGTGTCGCGGTGACGCTGATCGGGGTGGTGTTCCTGCTCGTGCTCGCCGCGCAGGCGGGGCTGTTGCGGCCGGAGATCCGCGTCGCGGCGGGGGCGGCACTGGCCGGTGGACTTGTGGGTGCCGGCTGGTGGCTGTACCGCAGGCCGGGCGGCCGCACCGGGGCGGTCGCCTTGACGGCGACCGGCATCGCCGCGGCCTACATGGACGTCATCGCGTTGACGACGATCTACGACTGGGTCTCTGCGCCCGCCGGACTGGTTCTCGCCGCACTGATCGGCGGCGGCGGGCTCACGTTGGCCAGGCGCTGGGACTCCGAGCAGCTGGGGCTGCTCGTGCTGGTGCCGTTGTTGGTGCTGGCGCCGATCGTGGTCGGTGGTGTCACGCTGCTGCTCGTGGCCTTCATGCTTGCGCTGTCGGCGGCCTCGCTGCCCGTGCAGATCGGCAAGGACTGGCTCTGGCTGCACTCCGCCCGGATCGCGGCGGGCACGCTGCCGCTGTTGGTGGCGCTGCTCGGGGTGTACTTCGCCGACGGACGCGATCCGTGGCTGGTCGGGGCGTGTGGCATCGCGGCGCTGCTTGCGATCGCGGCCGCGCTCATCCTGCTGCCGGGTACGGCGAACAAGTCGGCGATGGCCGTGCTGACGGCCGCTGGGGTGCTGCCCGTGCTGTCGGTCGCGCTGGCCGTCGACCGCGTCGTCGCGGCGCTGATGGCGGCCGCACTGGCGGCCGGTCTGCTCGCCATCGTGCTCATCAGCGACCGGTTGCCGGGAGTCGACGGTGCGGTGCGGCGCATCTGGACGGTGCTCTCGGCGCTGTCGGCGCTGACCGCGGTGGTGGTGGCATTCGACGGCCCGATCGCGGGGCCGGTCCTGTTGGCGATGGCGCTGGTGGTCGCCACGGCAGGGCGGCAGCACGCCATGGCCAAGGCGATCTCGATCGGCTTCGCAGCCGTCGGCGCAATCTACTACCTGAGCTGGGCGCCGACGTACACGCTGCTGTGGGGAACGTCGACCAGCGCCGGGGTGGCCGCGTCGACGCTGATCGCCAGCATCCTGCTGATCGCGTGGTCGGTGACGATCGTGTGGGCGTTCGACCGCCGCAACTCCGCCTGGTGGGCGGCCGCCGCCGTCGTCGCGGGATACGCCGTCACCACCTTCGCCGTCACCACCGGCGTACTGATCGGTGGCACCGACAGCGGGTTCTATGCCGGGCACATGGCGGCGACCATCTGCTGGATCGGCCTGGCCGCCGCGTTGTTCGGCTACGCGGCGCGGCTGGGCCGAGCCGACCGGTCCGTTCCGATCGCCGGAGGACTGGCGCTGGTGGCCGCGGCGATGGCGAAGCTGTTCCTGTTCGACCTGGGCACCCTCGACGGCATCTTCCGGGTCGTGGTGTTCATCGTCGTCGGGCTGGTGCTGCTGGGCATGGGCGCCGGATACGCCCGTCTCCTGGAAAAACAGGACCAACAAAACAGCCTCTGACCAGGAAAATATGCTAAACTGGAATCAGTCCAAACAAGGAGGGGTTGTAGCGATCATGACCACCACAACACGTCGTTCAGAAGCAGATATCCAGGCATTCGAGGCCTCGCCGGAACTCAGCGACAGCCTGCAGCGGGTTCTCGTCGATCTGGTCGAGCTGCATCTCCAGGGTAAGCAGGCGCACTGGAACATCGTCGGCACCAACTTCCGCGACCTTCATCTACAGCTCGACGAACTCGTCGACTTCGCCCGTGAGGGCAGTGACACCATCGCCGAGCGGATGCGCGCGCTTGAAGCATGGCCCGACGGACGGTCGGACACGGTCACCGCCGGCACCTCGCTGCCGCAGTTCCCCGCCTACGCGGTGAGCACGCAGGATGCGGTCGACCTGATCACGGGCCGGGTGTACGCCGCTGTCGACACGATGCGTCAGGTTCACGACTCCGTGGACGCCGAGGACCCGACCTCCGCCGACATCCTCCATCAGCTGATCGAAGGCCTCGAGAAGCTGGCCTGGTTGATCAAGTCCGAGAACCGCAAGGTCTAGAGGGACTGAATTACCGACGCCGCGACTGTGCGTTTCACAACGCCGGTCGCGGCGTTTTGCGTCTGCGATCGCACAGTCGTGGGGGTGAGTCGTTTTCCGCGATGCGGGTATATCTCCGGCCGTGACTGTGACACGCGATATTCACGCATCCCGTCAACAGGTCTGGGATGTCATGGCCGACGGGTGGACGTACTCGCAATGGGTGGTCGGCAACAGCCGGATGCGCGCCGTGGACCCGAACTGGCCGGCGCCGGGATCCGAGATCCGTCATTCGGTGGGTGTCTGGCCGCTGCTGCTCGACGACAAGACCGTGGTCGAGAAGAGTGTGCCGCTCGAGGAGTTGGTACTGCACGCCAAGGGTCGTCCGTTCGGGGGCGCGCGAATCATCTTGCGCCTGCACGACATCCCCGACGGCTGCCGGGTGGAGATGACGGAGTTCCCGGTGAGCGGTCCCGCGGCGGTCATGCCCAACAAGCTGACCGACATCGCCGTCTACCCCCGTAACCGGGAGACCCTGTGGCGGCTGGCCGCGCTGGCCGAGCGGCTCAAGCCGACTGAGGTCGAAAACTGAGCGGTTCGAGTTCCACCGCGTCGCGCACGGCCGCGTCGTCTTGACGTCCGACCAGGTACCACGTCGTCATGACGCCCTTGCCTTTGACCTCGACCTCGCCGCGAGGCTCGAGCACGAACGTGCTGCGTAGGCGTTCATACACGTCCTGGGGCACCTGAATGCGTCCCTCGACGTCGGTGGTCTCCATCCGGGATGCGACGTTGACCGCATCGCCCCACACGTCGTAGAAGAACTTGCGTGCCCCGACGACCCCGGCGACGACCGGTCCCGCGGCCAGACCGATTCGCAGGGGCACCTTGCGTCCGCGCGGGTCGCGCAGGTCGGCCACGGCGTCGGCCATGTCGAGCGCCAGGCAGGCCAGCGCTTCGAGGTGATCCGGGCGGGGGTGTGGCACACCGCTGACCACCATGTAGGAATCGCCGCTGGTCTTGACCTTCTCCAAGCCGTGACGGTCGACGAGTGCGTCCAGATCGGTGTAGAGCCGATCGAGAAACCGCACCAGGTCGCAGGGATTGGTGTCGCTGGCCCGCTCGGTGTACCCGGCGATGTCGGCGAACAGTATCGATGCGTCGTCGTACCTGTCGGCGATGACCGTACGGGTCGGGTCCTTGAGCCGCTCGGCGATGGTCGCGGGCAGGATGTTGGCCAGCAGACGTTCGGAGCGCTCGTATTCGGCCTCCATCGCCAACCGCGCGCGACGGATCTCCCGTAGCGCGAACCACAGCGTGGCGACGACGAGGATCCACGCCGTGGCCACGGTGAGGATGAACGACGTCGTGCGGGCCCAGTCCGGTTGAATGCCGGTGTCTTCGGGGACGAAGAACTCCAGGGCCACCACCGTCACCGCGCCCAGCGCCGACAGCACCGAAGCCAGCACGATGTGGTCGATGCCGAGGATGATCACCACGATCGCGGCCGCGACGACGAAGTAGAACTGCAGCCCCGACCCCGTGCCGAGCTGTATGCACTGGATCGCGATGGTCACGTACGCGACGGCGAAGAACACCAGCGGCGCGACCAGCTCGCCGAATCGGCACAGCAGGGGGATGGTGGCGAACGCAACGGCGCTGACCAGGCTGAGGACCGGGATCCACCACACCTCGACGCCGACGAGCAGGCCCTGAAACCCGAAGAAGGCGCTGATGGCCGCGCTGATCATTGCGGTGACGTCGAGCACCCGGCGGCGTCGCACGGACCTTTCCGCGTGGTGCCGAACCCGGGCGGGCGTCCGGTTCTGGAGCGCCACTTCGGGCACGCAGACCGGCCGCAGCCTCATCTCCACGATTAGAGCGTAACGCCGAACGGGCTGGACCTGCCGATTTGTGGTGCCCTCGGTGAGACTCGAACTCACACTGTCACGATTTTGAGTCGTGTGCCTCTGCCAATTGGGCTACGAGGGCTCTGGTAGGTGTACGGCTCTGTTGCGCGGCTTACCACCTTAGATGATGCCCCGAACTCGCTGAACGGCACTGCTACCGCCACAATGGTTTCCATGGCAACCGCTGCTGGGGCACCACCCGACGCCGGGAAGGGCCGCCGCGTTCTCGTCGCCGAGGACGAAGCGCTCATCCGGATGGACTTGGCCGAGATGCTCCGCGAAGAGGGCTACGAGATCGTCGGTGAGGCCGGCGACGGACAGGAGGCCGTCGATCTCGCCGAGAGCCTCAAACCCGACCTCGTGATCATGGACGTCAAGATGCCCCGTCGCGACGGCATCGACGCCGCGGCCGAGATCGCCAGCAAGCGCATCGCGCCGATCGTCATCCTGACCGCGTTCAGCCAACGGGAACTGGTCGAACGCGCCAGGGATGCCGGCGCCATGGCCTACCTGGTCAAACCCTTCACCGTCACCGACCTCATCCCGGCCATCGAGGTCGCGGTGAGCCGCTTCGGGGAGATCGCCGCGCTGGAGCAGGAAGTCGCCACGCTGTCCGACCGGCTCGAGACGCGCAAGCTCGTCGAACGGGCCAAGGGTTTGCTGCAGACCAAACAGGGGATGACCGAACCCGAGGCGTTCAAGTGGATCCAACGCGCCGCGATGGACCGGCGCACCACCATGAAACGCGTCGCTGAAGTGGTCCTCGAAACCCTCGACACGCCCAGCGATGCGTCGGAGCCGAGCTGACTTCCGCCCCGGCGCCCGGTAAAAACTGCGTTTCCGGTGACGCGGTTTGACCGCGGCGACCGCGACGCGTCGTTCAACAGCGCGCACCAGCGCCGAGCGTTGGCTATGGTCTTCCCGGAACGTCGCCGCCCCCGCCCGCCGGGCTGAGGCGCCGGAGCCGACTAACACAACGACCCGGAGGTGAAGCGTGCGCGGTCGCGTGGCACGGAAAGCATTTGCTATCAGCAGCGCTGGTCTGGTTGTGCTCGGCATGGCCGGCTGCCAACAGGCCGAGCCGACCGAGGGCGGTGAGGCGCAGACCGCCCTGAAGATCGTCGAGCAGGTGCAGATCGACGAGAGCGGGGCCGAGGTCAAGGCCGATGAAGGTGCCGCGCCCGCCGATCCCGCCGGTGACGGTAACGCGCAGTGCCCGCCGGTGTCGCTGGCCATGGCCGGTGCGCTCAACGGCCCCGACGCGGCATTGGGCATCAACATCAAGAACGGCATCCAGCTGGCGGTGGACAAGCACAACGCCGCGAACCCGGGTTGCCAGGTCCAGTTGAAGACCTTCGACACCGAAGGCGACCCGCAGAAGGCCACCCAGATCGCGCCGCAGATCATCAACGACGCGTTCACCATCGGCCTGATCGGTCCCGCCTTCTCCGGCGAGACCATGGCCACCGGCGACGTCTTCAATCAGGCCGGTCTCGTCGCCGCAACGGCCTCGGCGACCAACGTCACGCTGTCCGACAAGGGCTGGCGAACCTTCTTCCGCGGTCTGGGCAACGACGGCGTGCAGGGGCCTTCGGTGGCCAACTATCTGAAGAACACTCTCGGCCACAAGAAGGTCTGCGTGGTCGACGACAGCACGGACTACGGCCTGGGGCTGGGGCAGACCGTTCGCGAGACGCTCGGCCCGGTGGCCGACTCATCCTGCAACATCTCGGTCAAGAAGGGCGACAAGGACTTCTCGGCGGCGGTGACCCAGATCAAGGGCGCCAACCCGGACTCGGTGTTCTTCAGCGGCTACTACGCCGAGGCGGCGCCGTTCGTACAGCAGCTGCGCGACGGCGGGTACGAAGGGACGTTCGCCAGCGCCGACGGCACCAAGGACCCCGAATTCGTGAAGCAGGCCGGCGACGCGTCCAAGGACGCCGTGCTGTCCTGCCCGTGCGGCCCGGCCACCGGCAGTTTCGCCGACGAGTACACCAAGAAGTTCAACCAGGAACCGGGCACCTACAGCAGCGAGGGCTACGACCTGGGCACCATCCTGCTGAAGGGCATCGACTCCGGCGCCATCACCCGGCCCGCGCTGCTCGACTTCGTCCGCAACTACAACGGTCGCGGCGTGGCCCGGCAGTACCAGTGGACCCCGAACGGTGAGCTGACCACCAGCTTGATCTGGATCTACAAAGTTCAATAGCCGCTGAGGCGAACGCGTCCGAGACCGCAAGGCTCGGACGCGTTTTCGCTAAAGGCCCGTTCCCGCGAGGAGCCGCCACCGGATGACCGGGATCCCACCCGAGTGCGTCGACCAGTACACCTGCTTGGCCGCGAACATCAGCTTCAACCTGGACGGGTTGCGAGACGGCTTCTGGCAGTTGACGATCGACGGCCTGTCGTGGGGCGCGATCTATGCGTTGGTGGCCGTCGGCTACACGTTGGTCTACGGCGTGCTCAAGCTGATCAACTTCGCGCATTCGGAAGTGTTCATGTTCGGCATGTTCGGCGCCTACTTCTGCCTCGACATGATCCTGGGCTTCACACCGAGCGGTAACACCTACGACAAGGGCATCGCGCTGACGGTGCTCTATCTCGGTATCGCCATGCTGTTCGCGATGGCGGTGTCCGGCGCCACCGCGGTCGGCCTGGAGGCGGTGGCCTACCGGCCGCTGCGGCGACGGAAAGCCGACCGGCTGTCGTTTCTCATCACCGCGATCGGCATGTCGTTCGTGCTGCAGGAGTTCGTGCACTTCATCCTGCCGAAGATCATCGACGGGTACGGCGGATCCAACGCGCAACAACCGATCCGGCTCGTCGCCCCCGAAACCCAGTTCACGGTGTTCGGTTCCGCGGTCTCCAACATCACGCTGATCATCGTCGGTGCGGCGTTGGTCCTCGCCTTGATGACCGACCTGACCATCAACCGAACCAGGTTCGGGCGCGGGATTCGGGCGGTGGCCCAGGACCCGGACACCGCGACCCTGATGGGAGTCTCCCGCGAACGCATCATCATGACGACGTTTCTGATCGGAGGCCTGCTGGCCGGGGCCGCCGCGCTGCTGTACACGCTGAAGGTGCCCCAGGGCATCATCTACTCCGGCGGATTCCTGCTGGGCATCAAGGCGTTCTCGGCCGCGGTCCTCGGCGGCATCGGCAACCTGCGCGGCGCCCTGCTGGGTGGGCTCCTGCTGGGCATCATGGAGAACTACGGGCAGGCCGTGTTCGGAACCCAGTGGCGTGACGTCGTGGCCTTCGTGCTGCTGGTCCTGGTTCTGTTCTTCCGGCCGACGGGGATACTCGGGGAAAGCCTCGGGAAGGCGCGCGCATGAGGGCCAGCGAGAAGGTCTTGGCACCCGGCGACGCACTGCGTCGTTGGTGGGACGGGCTTTCCCGCGTACAGAAGTGGGGCTTCGGTCTGATCGCGTTCGGCCTGCTCGCGCTGCTGCCGCTGTTCCCCCCGCCCTTCCTGGACACGCCGAACATCAGCTTCGGCGGCACCATGGCACAGTTCGCGATGGTCGCGATCATCGCGATCGGCCTCAACGTCGTCGTCGGCCAGGCCGGCCTGCTCGACCTCGGCTACGTCGGTTTCTACGCCGTCGGTGCGTATACCGTTGCGCTGCTGACCAGTCCGAACAGTCCGTGGAAAAAGATGGGCGCCACGGGATGGTTCAACGAGGATTGGGCGTGGCTGGCCTGTGTGCCGCTGGCGATGGCCATCACCGCACTGACGGGTCTCATCCTGGGCACGCCGACGCTGAGGTTGCGCGGCGACTATCTGGCGATCGTCACGCTGGGTTTCGGCGAGATCATCCGGCTCATGGCCGACAACCTCTCCGAGGTGACCAATGGGCCCCGCGGCCTCAACGAGGTCGCCTACCCGCGGGTGGGTGCCAGCGAACGCGTGCCCGACGGCGTCTTCTCCAGCGGTAACTCCGCGGGCGACGCCAACTACGGGACGTGGTGGTTCTGGCTGGGCATCGTGCTGATGATCGGCATCCTGGTCCTGGTCGGTAACCTCGAACGCAGCCGCGTCGGACGTGCCTGGATCGCGGTCCGCGAGGACGAGGACGCCGCGGAAGTGATGGGCGTCAACACGTTCCGGTTCAAACTGTGGGCCTTTGTCATCGGGGCGGCGATCGGCGGGCTGTCGGGCGCGCTGTACGCCGGCCAGGTGCAGTTCGTGGCGCCACCGACGTTCAACATCATCAACTCGATGCTGTTCCTGTGCGCGGTGGTGCTCGGCGGGCAGGGCAACAAGCTCGGCGTGGTGGTCGGTGCGTTCATCATCGTCTACCTGCCGAACCGGCTGCTGGGTGTGGAGTTCCTCGGCATCAACCTCGGTGACCTGAAGTACCTGTTCTTCGGGCTGGCGCTGGTGATGCTGATGATCTTCCGGCCGCAGGGCCTGTTCCCGGCACGAGCGCAGTTACTGGCCTACGGCAAGGCCGCACGCGACCTGCTGCGTTCGCCGGAGAAGGAGTCGGCGCGATGACCATCGAAGAGCTGGCGGGCGTCCACCGCGAGATCCAGGCCGCTGAGGGTGAAATCCTCTTGCGGACAACCGATCTCACAATGAAGTTCGGCGGCCTGACAGCCCTGGACTCGGTGTCGTTCGACATCCGCCGCGGTGAGATCCTCGGCATGATCGGGCCGAACGGCGCGGGCAAGACCACATGCTTCAACGCGATCACCGGGGTGTACCGCCCCACGTCGGGCACGGTCACGTTCGACGGTGCGCCGCTGGGCCGGATCAAACGTCACCAGATCACCCGGCGCGGTATCGCCCGCACCTTCCAGAACATCCGGTTGTGGGGGGAGATGACGGCTTTGGAGAACGTCATGGTCGGCACCGACGCCCGGCACTTCACCTCGGTGCCGGGCGCGCTGGTCCGCTCCCCGCGTCACCGCCGCGAGGAGCGCTCGGCCATCGAAAGATCGGCGGCGCTACTGCATTTCGTCGGGATCGGGCACCGCGGCGAGGAGAAGGCCAAGAATCTGCCCTACGGCGACCAGCGCCGCTTGGAGATCGCGCGCGCACTGGCCACCGAACCGAAGCTGTTGTGTCTGGACGAACCGGCCGCCGGGTTCAACCCGCGCGAGAAGGCTTCCCTGATCGAGTTGATCCAGAAGATCCGCGACGACGGCTACACGGTGCTGTTGATCGAACACGATATGAGGCTGGTGATGGGGGTGACCGACCGCATCGTGGTGCTGGAGTTCGGGCGCAAGATCGCCGACGGCCTGCCTTCCGAGATCCGTGAGGACCCGAAGGTCATCGCAGCCTACCTGGGGGTGTCCGATGACGCTGTCGAGTGATCAGGCATCCGAACGACCCGTCATCCTCGAGTTGCGCGACATCGTCGTGCAGTACGGGAGAATCCGTGCACTGCACGGTATCTCGTTGAAGGTTCACGAAGGTGAGCTCGTCACGCTGCTCGGTTCCAACGGCGCCGGCAAGACGACCACCATGCGCGCCATCTCGGGTCTGCTGCCCCTGACGGCGGGCTCGATCTGGTTCGAGGGTCGCGACATCAGCAAGGTCAAGGCCCACCAACGCGTGATCGAGGGACTGGTGCAGGCGCCCGAGGGGCGCGGCGTGTTCCCGGGGATGACGGTCGTGGAGAACCTCGAAATGGGTTGCTACGGCCGCAGGTTCCCCTCCCGCTCCGAGCACAAGCAGCGGCTGGACTGGGTCCTGGAGACGTTTCCGCGCCTGGCCGAGCGGCGCAGCCAGGTCGGCGGCACGCTGTCGGGTGGTGAGCAGCAGATGCTCGCGATCGGCCGTGCTTTGATGGCCCGGCCGCGGGTGCTGCTGCTCGACGAGCCGTCGATGGGCCTGGCACCGATGGTGATCTCACAGATCTTCAAGATCATCGCCGAGATCAACGCCCAGGGCACCACCGTGCTGCTGGTGGAACAGAATGCGCAGCAGGCACTGAGCCGCTCGGACCGGGCCTACATCCTGGAGACCGGTGAGGTCACGCGCACCGGGAACGCCCGAGAGCTGTTGAGCGACGACAGCATTCGCGCCGCCTACCTCGGCGTCGCCTGACCTGACTTTGCGCTCAACGCTCGATTGTGAAGCGCTTGATCCGCGACGTTGTGCCGGAGACCAGTGTGACCCTGCTTGGCGCGACCCCGAAATGTTCGGCAAGCAGCTTGGTGACGGCCTTGGTGGCCTTACCGTCGACGGCGCGCTCACGCACGTACACCGTCAGCTCGCCGGCGTCGTCGACCTCCACCAGCGGACCCTTCGCGCTGCCGGGCTTGACCCGGACGACGACGATCATCGCCGCACCCAGGGCCATGTCATCAACGCCCACACGGCGAACACCAGCGCGGCGGTCACCACGACGTACACCGGCCACGGCCCCAGGATGTCCAACGCCGACGCGGTATCCGGTTTGTAGTTCGTGAAGCCGTAGTTGGTGTCGGCGATCCTGTTGAACACGACGGTCACCACCGCCCACACGCTGGTGACCGCCACCGCCAGGCGGTAGTCGCGCCAATCGGGCCGCATACCGCGGCCCCACGTCAGATAGATCGCCGCCCACACCACGAGCAGGTGGATCGCGTAGAAGGCCAGGAAGCGGTAGTGCGGAAAGTCGGGGCCCCGCAACACCGGTGAGATCAGCGCCTGCACGCTCAGCACCAGACCCCAGTAGTAGGTGAGTGCATACGCCCACTGCCGTCGGGACCACAGTGCGTAGGCCGCGACGACGGTCGCCAGGTCGGTGAGCTGAAGCGGCACCGAACCGGCCAGCGTCGGCGGCACCAGGTTGTAAACCAGGATCGCGGCGTAGATCAGCGCCGTCAGCCCGCCGAGCGCACGGCCCCACCGCTGTGCCTGGGCATCCGTCTGTCTGCGGCCCGTCCACACCAGCACGACGGCGCCGGCCACGAACACGGCGATGGCGCCCCAGTACGAGGGGCCGTACGGTTCGAACTGCCTAGCGAGCAACAATCACGGACGAGCCGTGCCCGAACAGGCCCTGGTTGGCGGTGACGCCGACCTTGGCACCCTCGACCTGGCGGCCGGTCGCCTGTCCCTTCAGCTGCCAGGTCAGCTCGCACACCTGCGCGATGGCCTGCGCCGGAATGGCTTCGCCGAAACACGCCAGGCCGCCGGACGCGTTCACCGGGATCTTCCCGCCGATCGCCGTGGCACCGCTGCGCAGCAGTTGCTCGGCCTCCCCCTTGGGGCACAGACCCAGATGCTCGTACCAGTCGAGTTCCAGCGCGGTGGACAGGTCGTACACCTCGGCCAGGCTCAGGTCCTCCGGGCCGATACCGGCCTCGGCGTAGGCGGCGTCGAGGATCTGGTCCTTGAACACTCGCTCGGGCGCATTCACCACTGCCGTGGAATCGGTTGCGATGTCCGGCAATTCGGGCAGATGCTGCGGGTACTGCGGTGTCACCGTGCTGATCGCGCGCACCGACGGCACCCCGTCGACCGAGCCCAGATGCTTCTCGGCAAACGACTTGCTCGCCACCACCAACGCGGCCGCGCCGTCCGACGTCGCGCAGATATCAAGCAGCCGAAGGGGATCGGAGACCACCGGGCTGGCGAGCACGTCGTCGATCGTGGCTTCCTTGCGGTAGCGCGCGTTCGGGTTGTCCAACCCGTGCTTGGCGTTCTTCACCTTCACCGCGGCGAAATCCTCCAGCGTGGCCCCGTAGAGGTCCATGCGGCGGCGAGCCAGCAGGGCGAAGTAGACGGTGTTGGTGGCACCGATCAGGTGGAAGCGTTGCCAGTCGGGGTCGTTCTTCCGCTCGCCGCCGACCGGGGCGAAGAAGCCCTTCGGGGTGGTGTCGGCGCCGATCACGAGCGCCACATCGCAGAATCCGGCGAGGATGTGAGCCCGGGCGCTCTGCAGTGCCTGCGAGCCGCTGGCGCACGCGGCGTAACTCGACGACACGGGCACACCGTTCCAGCCCAGCTTCTGCGCGAACGTCGAGCCGGCCACGAATCCTGGGTAACCGTTGCGGATCGTGTCGGCTCCCGCGACGAGCTGGATCTGACGCCAATCCAGACCCGCCTCGGCCAGCGCCGCCCGCGCGGCCACGACGCCGTACTCGGTGAAGTCGCGGCCCCATTTCCCCCACGGGTGCATGCCGGCGCCGAGGATGTACAGCGGTTCGGGACTCATGAGGCGGGCCTCCATGCGTAGACGACACGTTCGACACCGTCGTCGTCGACGAACAACGGCATCGTGGTCAGTTCCATCTCCATCCCGACCTTCAGGTCGGCGGCCAGGGTTCCCTCGACGACCTTGCCGAGCACGATCAGGCCCTCGTCGGCGAGCTGTACCGCGGCAACGGCGAAGGGCTCGAAGGGATCCGGCGCGGGATACGGCGGCGGGGGAGCGTAACGGTTCTCGGTGTAGCTCCACAGGGTTCCGCGCCGCGACAGCGGAACCTGCGCCAGTTCGTCACCGTCGCATGCCGGGTTGGGGCAGTTGTTGGCGCGGGGCGGGAAAACGTAGGTGCCGCACTGGTGGCACTTGCCGCCGATCAGATAGGCCTCTCCGGACCCGTCGGTGGCGAACCAGCCGTCGATCGCGGGCTGAGTGGAAGCTGACACGCGCTCAGAGTACCGAGTCGTGCGGCAGAACTGAAACGTGTTCCAGTTCAGTGGGACGAACGGTCTGCCACGTCGTGAGTGTGCGAAATGATTCGACGCAGCGGCGAGTCGGGGATGAAATCGCACATTCGCGGGCCCGGGTTGGTCGCTGCGGCGGTGGTCTCGATGTCGGGCCGGATGCATAGAGTTAGGGCCGTGAGCCCTGCCACCACCGCCACCGGCAAGAAGACGGCGTCCCAGCCGACCGACCAGAAGCCGACATTGATGTTGCTCGACGGCAATTCGTTGGCATACCGGGCGTTCTACGCACTGCCCGCCGAGAACTTCAAGACACAGGGCGGGCTGACCACCAACGCGGTGTACGGGTTCACCGCCATGCTGATCAACCTGCTGCGCGACGAGCAACCCAGCCACATCGCCGCCGCGTTCGACGTGTCGCGCCAAACGTTTCGCGTGGACAAATACCCCGAGTACAAGGCGGGCCGCTCGTCGACGCCCGATGAGTTCCGCGGGCAGATCGACATCACCAAGGAGGTGCTCGGCGCGCTGGGCATCACCGTGCTCGCCGAACCGGGCTTCGAGGCCGACGACATCATCGCCACGCTGGCCACGCAGGCCGAGCAGGGCGGCTACCGGGTCCTTGTGGTCACCGGCGACCGCGACTCGCTGCAGTTGGTCAGCGATGACGTCACGGTGCTGTATCCCCGCAAGGGCGTCAGCGAACTGACCCGGTTCACGCCGGAGGCGGTGCTGGACAAGTACGGCCTGACCCCGCAGCAGTACCCCGACTTCGCGGCCCTGCGCGGCGACCCCAGCGACAACCTGCCCGGCATCCCCGGTGTCGGCGAGAAGACGGCGACCAAGTGGATCGCCGAGTTCGGCTCGCTGCAGGCGTTGGTCGACAACGTCGACACCGTCAAGGGCAAGGTCGGGGACGCGTTGCGGGCCAACCTGTCCAGCGTCGTGCTCAACCGGGAACTGACCGATCTCGTCAAGGACGTGCCGCTGCCGCAAACCCCCGACACCCTGCGCATGCAGCCGTGGGACCGCGACCAGATCCACCGGCTATTCGACGACCTGGAGTTCCGCGTCCTGCGGGATCGGTTGTTCGACACGCTGGCCTCGGCGGATCCCGAGGTCGATCAGGGCTTCGACGTGCGCGGGCGGGCCCTGGAACCGGGAGAGCTCGCGGCATGGCTGGCCGAGCACAGCTCGGGCAAGCGGTTCGGGCTGGCCGTCGTCGGCACACATCTGGCCTTCGACGCGGACGCGACGGCGTTGGGCATCGTCGCCGCCGACGGCGACGGGCGCTACATCGACACGGCCACGTTGACCGAGGACGACGAGGCCGCACTGGCCTCATGGCTCGCCGACCCCGGCCCGCCGAAGGCGCTTCACGAGGCCAAGCTGGCGATGCACGACCTCGAGGGCCGCGGGTGGAAGCTCGCGGGGGTCACCTCGGACACCGCGCTCGCCGCATACCTGGTGCGGCCCGGGCAGCGCAGCTTCACGCTCGACGACCTCTCGCTGCGTTATCTCAAGCGTGAACTGCGGGCCGAAAACCCTGAGCAGCAACAACTTTCGCTGCTTGACGATACGGACGGCGTCGATGACCAGGCCGTGCAGACCGTGATGCTGCGGGCCAGCGCGGTGATGGACCTCGCCGACGCGCTCGACGAGGAATTGGCCCGCATCGACTCGCTGGCGCTGCTGAGCAACATGGAGTTGCCGGTTCAGCGGGTGCTGGCCGAGATGGAGACCGCGGGCATCGCGGTGGACCTCGAGGAACTCGGCCGGCTGCAGAGCGAGTTCGCCGACCACATCCGCGATGCGGCCGAGGCGGCGTACGCGGTGATCGGTAAGCAGATCAACCTCGGCTCGCCCAAGCAGCTGCAGGTGGTGCTGTTCGACGAGCTGGAGATGCCCAAGACCAAGCGCACCAAGACCGGCTACACGACGGATGCCGACGCCTTGCAGTCGCTGTTCGACAAGACCGGCCATCCGTTCCTGCAGCATCTGCTGGCCCACCGCGACGCCACGCGGCTGAAGGTCACCGTCGACGGGCTGCTCAATTCCGTCGCGTCGGATGGCCGCATTCACACCACGTTCAACCAGACGATCGCGGCGACCGGGCGGTTGTCGTCGACCGAGCCCAACCTGCAGAACATCCCGATCCGCACCGACGCCGGCCGTCGGATCCGCGATGCCTTCGTGGTGGGCAAGGGTTATGCGGAGCTGATGACCGCGGACTACAGCCAGATCGAGATGCGCATCATGGCACACCTGTCCAAGGACGAGGGTCTGATCGAGGCATTCCGCACCGGAGAGGACCTGCACTCCTTCGTGGCATCACGGGCGTTCTCGGTGCCGATCGACGAGGTCAATGCCGAACTGCGGCGCCGCGTCAAGGCGATGTCGTACGGGCTGGCCTACGGGCTGAGCGCCTACGGGCTGGCCGCTCAGCTCAAGATCTCCACCGAAGAAGCCAAGGTGCAGATGGAGCAGTACTTCGACCGGTTCGGCGGGGTGCGCGACTACCTGCGCAACGTGGTGGACCAGGCGCGCAAGGACGGTTACACGTCGACCGTGTTCGGCAGGCGGCGCTATCTACCGGAGTTGGACAGCAGCAACCGCAACGTCCGCGAGGCCGCCGAGCGCGCCGCGCTCAACGCGCCGATTCAGGGCAGCGCGGCCGACATCATCAAGGTCGCGATGATCAACGTCGACACGGCGCTCAAGGACGCCGGCCTGAAGTCGCGGATGCTGCTCCAGGTGCACGACGAGCTGCTCTTCGAGGTCGCCGAGGGCGAACGGGAGACGGTCGAGGCCCTGGTCCGCGAGCAGATGGGCAACGCCTATCCGCTGGACGTGCCGCTCGAGGTGTCGGTCGGCTATGGCCGCAGCTGGGACGCCGCGGCGCACTAGAGACCCATCGCGATGACCGAATCCGTTGCCCACCAACAAATCCGGTTCATCGCTCGGTTGGGGGCGGCCATGGGTGCCGCCAACTATCCGGTCACCCTGATCCGGCAGATGCTGGCTCAGGTATCGGCGGCCTATGGCGTGCCCAACCACTACATCGCGCTGCCCAATTACGTGCAGGTGGTGGGTCCCTCCACCGATAGCGGGACGGTGGTCGAGGCGGCGAACCTCGATCAGGACCTGCGGTTCGACCAGACTTTCCCGCTGGCGCGGCTGATCTCCGATGCCCGGCACGGCCGGGTATCTCCTGAGGAGGGTGAAGCCCGACTCGATGACATCCTGGCGATGCGCAGTAGGTATCCGAGCTGGGTCACCGTGTTCGGGTACGGCGTCCAGAGCGCCGGTCTCGCGCTGGTGATGGAGCCGACGCCGTTGAATCTGCTGGTCGCCACCGTGCTGGGGTTCATGGTGGGTGCCTTCAGCGCGGCCGGGCGCCGCGTCGCCGTGCTGCAACATCTGATCCCGGCCATCAGCGCGTTCGCGGTGTCGGCGATCTGCATCGCCGGCGCACAGCGCATGGGCCTCGACCACGTCAGCCTGCGGGCCCTGATCCCGCCGCTGGCGACGTTCCTGCCCGGTGCCGCCATCACGCTGGCCGTGGTCGAATTGACCGCCCGCGACGTCATTTCCGGCTCCAGCCGGTTGATCAGTGGTTTCATGCAGATCGCCCAGTTGGCTTTCGGCATTCTCATCGCCACCCAGCTACTAGGCGCAGACGGCAGCCAGCTCAGTCCCGATGTGGTCAACAAGATCGGGCCGTGGTCGCCGTGGGTGGGAGTCGCGGTCTATGCCGTCGGCGTACTGCTCTTCCTGGCGCCGCCCCTGTCATTCCTGCCGTGGCTCACGCTGATCGTGTACACCGCATTCGCCGCCCAGTTCGCCGGCGACCTCATGTTCGGGAGTTACGCCAGCGGCTTCTGCGGCGGGCTGGTACTCACGGTCGCCGCGCTGGCGATCTCCCGCCGACGCGGTGCACCGCCGGCGATCACGATGATCCTGCCCGGTTTCTGGTTGCTCGTGCCGGGGTCGTTGGGCCTGATCGGGGTGACCGAACTCTTCGGCGCCGACGGGGACTCCGCCTTCCCGGCGACGGTGATCTCGATGATCTCGGTGGCGCTGGGGCTGCAAGCCGGGCTGGTGCTGTGGCAACTGGCCCAGCACCGCGGACGGGAGGGTCAGGGCGCGCGGTAGCCGGCCAACGACTGCAGCACCGGGCCGGCGGCCGCTCGGGCGGCGTAGAGGGCGTAGGTCTCCTCGACCAGCATCGCCTGCACCCGCGGATCGCCGAACCCGCGGTCGATACGGTCGCGTACGAACGCCAGCTCGACGACCTGGCCGGCGAACCTCTTGACCGCGTTTCGGGCCGGACGCCCTCCCTGGCGGGCAGCCTGGGCGAGCACCAGTTTGCGGTTCCGTAGCGAGCCCAGCCAGGCGGCCTCGACAGGCGTGACCAGACCGGCGTGCACCATGCCGGGCAGCTTGCTCGCGACGATCGCCTGCTCGCGTCGGCGACTCTGCAGGCCCAGGACGATCGCGAGCGCGAACAGCGGCATCATCCAGTACAGGTAGACGCCGAAATACCAGCCGACACCCAGCAGTGACGACCCGTTCCACAGCGCGTGGGTGAACACCGCGGCCAGGTACCCCAGGAGAACAACGCCGGCCTTGGCGGACGAGTCGCGGCGGTGCAGGGCGAAATAGACGCCGATACCGAAGAACGTGGTGAACAGCGAATGCGCGAACGGAGCCATCACCAGCCGTAATGCCGCCGTCAGCAGCGAGTCGCCGAGCGATTCACCGCTGGCGATGTACAGGATGTCCTCCAGCCAGGCGAATCCCGCGCCGACCAGCCCGGCGTAGACCAGGCAGTCGGTCAGGGAGTTCAGCTCCCGGCGGCGTCGGCCGGTCATCATGACCAGCAGGAACGCGCCCTTGGCCGCCTCCTCGATGACCGGCGCGATGACCACCACCGAAACCGGGCTGACCCCGTCGGAGTCACCCGTGACGATCAACGACTCGAGGTAAAGCCCCAGGATCACCGACAACACGACCGCGACCGAGGCGCCCCACAGGAAGGCGAAGGCCAACAACCGCGGCGGTTCGGGCTCGAAGCGGTCCAGCCACACATACGCCAGGACCACGACCACCATGGCCAGGCTCGACAGCACCAGCCCGATGCCGGCCCCAATCGGATTGAGGGCGGTCAGCCCGATGATGATCAGCCCGACCACGGTGGCGAGCAGGATGAGCACCGCCAGCGGCGCCCCGACTTTGCGAACCTTGCGTTGGAACGGCGGTGCAACCAGCCAGGGGTGATGCGGGGCGCCGGGATGTGACACCAGAGCAGACTAGCGGCCGGTGGGGACCGAGTTTGTCCAGCATGTGCCCAGTCGAGTAACCTCTACGGGTACCTGTCTGTGGTTTTCGTCATCTTCTGCGGCGGGTAACACCAATAACTCGAATGTCCTAAGTCCCTACGATCAAACCTGTCCGGAGCAACCCACCACATGCCAAGTCCCTCCGTCACCTCGCCGCAAGTAGCCGTCAACGACATCGGCTCGAGCGAGGACTTTCTCGCCGCCATCGACAAGACCATCAAGTACTTCAACGATGGCGACATCGTCGAGGGAACCATCGTCAAGGTTGACCGTGACGAAGTCCTGCTCGACATCGGTTACAAGACCGAAGGCGTCATCCCTTCCCGTGAGCTCTCCATCAAGCACGACGTCGACCCCAACGAGGTCGTTTCCGTGGGCGATGAGGTCGAAGCCCTCGTTCTCACCAAGGAGGACAAGGAAGGCCGCCTGATCCTGTCCAAGAAGCGCGCCCAGTACGAGCGCGCCTGGGGCACCATCGAGGAGCTCAAGGAGAAGGACGAGGCCGTCAAGGGCACCGTCATCGAGGTCGTCAAGGGCGGCCTGATCCTCGACATCGGTCTGCGCGGCTTCCTGCCGGCGTCGCTGGTCGAGATGCGTCGTGTCCGCGATCTGCAGCCGTACATCGGCAAGGAGATCGAGGCCAAGATCATCGAGCTCGACAAGAACCGCAACAACGTCGTGCTGAGCCGCCGCGCGTGGCTGGAGCAGACCCAGTCCGAAGTGCGCAGCGAGTTCCTCAACCAGCTGCAGAAGGGCGCGATCCGCAAGGGCGTCGTCAGCAGCATCGTCAACTTCGGTGCGTTCGTCGATCTCGGCGGCGTCGACGGCCTGGTGCACGTCTCCGAGTTGTCCTGGAAGCACATCGACCATCCGTCCGAGGTGGTTCAGGTGGGCGACGAGGTCACCGTCGAGGTGCTCGACGTCGACATGGACCGCGAGCGGGTTTCGTTGTCGCTCAAGGCAACTCAGGAAGACCCGTGGCGCCACTTCGCCCGCACCCACGCGATCGGTCAAATCGTGCCCGGCAAGGTCACCAAGCTGGTGCCCTTCGGTGCGTTCGTCCGCGTCGAAGAGGGCATCGAGGGTCTGGTGCACATCTCCGAGCTCTCCGAGCGCCATGTCGAGGTCCCGGATCAGGTGGTCCAGGTCGGCGACGACGCGATGGTCAAGGTCATCGACATCGACCTGGAGCGTCGCCGCATCTCGCTGAGCCTGAAGCAGGCCAACGAGGACTACACCGAGGAGTTCGACCCCAGCAAGTACGGCATGGCCGACAGCTACGACGAGCAGGGCAACTATATCTTCCCGGAGGGCTTCGACTCCGAGACCAACGAGTGGCTCGAGGGTTTCGAGAAGCAGCGTGAGGAGTGGGAGTCCCGCTACGCCGAGGCCGAGCGCCGGCACAAGATGCACACCGCGCAGATGGAGAAGTTCGCCGCGGCCGAGGCTGAGGCGGCCAGCCGTCCGGCGGCCAACGGCGCTTCACGCGGCGAGGAGCAGTCGGCGGGCGGCTCGCTGGCCAGCGACGCGCAGCTCGCGGCGCTGCGTGAGAAGCTCGCAGGCAACGCCTAACTGTCAACGACCGAAGGCCCCGGCTCCCCGAGCCGGGGCCTTCGTCGTCGAGAGGCCCTGACAGACTGGTGCCGTGCTGCGCATTGGCCTGTCCGGCGGTATCGGCGCCGGAAAATCGACTGTGTCTTCGACGTTCAGTGATCTGGGGGGCATCGTCGTCGACGGCGACGTGATAGCCCGGGAGGTCGTCGAACCGGGGACCGAGGGGTTGGCCAAGCTGGTCGACGCGTTCGGCCGCGAGATCCTGCACGATGACGGGGCGTTGAACCGCCCCGCGCTGGCCGCGATCGCGTTCAGCGACGAGGAGAAGCGTCAAACGCTCAACGGCATCGTGCACCCGCTGGTGGCCCACCGGCGGTCCGAGCTCATCGCGGCCGCGGCCGACGATGCCGTGATCATCGAGGACATCCCGCTGCTCGTCGAATCCGGTATGGCGCCGATGTTTCCGTTGGTGGTGATCGTTCACGCCGATGAGGAGCTACGGGTGAAGCGGCTGATCGAGTACCGGGGCTTCACCGAAGAGGACGCCAGGGCCCGGATCGCCGCGCAAGCCACCGAGGAACAGCGCCGCGCGGTCGCCGACGTCTGGCTCGACAACTCGGGTACGGCGGGCGAACTGGTCGAGAAAGCCCGCGCGCTGTGGCACGAGCGCATCCTGCCGTTCGCGCACAACCTGCACGAGAATCGGCCCGCGCCCTCGAAGCCGGTCCTGGTGCCCTTCGACCCGGCATGGCCCGATCACGCGCGGCGTATCGTGGCGCGGCTCAACACCGCATGCGGGCACCGCGCCGTCCGCGTCGACCACATCGGCTCCACGGCGGTGCCGGGGATGGACGCCAAGGACGTGATCGACGTTCAGGTGACGGTCGCGTCGCTCGCGGATGCCGACGAACTCGACGAGGCGCTGACCGCTGCGGGATATGTGCGCGGGCCGGTCACCGCGGACGTCGCCAAGCCGGATGCCCGCAGCACGGTCGCCGAGTTCGACCACTCCAACGACGAGGCGTTGTGGCACAAACGTATTCACAGCTCGGCCGATCCCGGACGACCGACCAACCTTCACATTCGTGTCGACGGATGGCCGGGTCAGCAGTTCGCATTGCTGTTCGTGGACTGGATGCGCGCGAACCCCGGCGTCCAGGCCGACTACCTCTCGTTGAAGCGGCGGGTCGCCGGGGAGGGACACGTGTCCACGGGTGCCTACGCCGACGCGAAGGAGCCCTGGTTCCTCGACGCCTATCGGCGCGCGTGGGAATGGGCCGACGCCACCGGATGGCGGCCGTAGTCCCCAGCGGGATGCCCGCCGGCGCCTAGGCCTGCGGCTGGGTTCCGGCGTCGGGCGGTGGGGTTCCGGCGTCGGGCGGTGGGGTGCCCACCCCGTCGATCGGGAGGTTCAGCGGGGCTCCGCATTGCAGCACGCCGTACATCGGGTCGTCCTTGGGCCGGAGCAGGCGCGGCGCGATGAACTGGTCGGCCTTGGCGACGACCTGGTCGTCGACGAGGATCTCGCAGTGCAGGTTGGAGCCGTAGGGCCATTCGATGGAGATCTCCATCCCGGCCAGTTGGGGATCGGCCAGCACCGCGTTGACCTCGAACGTCTGACCGGGTAGGAGCGTGGGCTGCGCGCTGTTGACGTTGTGGTCGTCCATCTTGTACGCGACGACCGCGCCGCGGGAGGTACCGTCCGCGCGCGCTCGGTAGATGACGTTGTGCAGAACCTCGGGCGCAGGCTGCGCCTCGGTCTCGGCGCTCGGTTGGGCCGCGGCGCCACCCGGGAACAGGACCGAGCCCACGAGCATCGCCGCGGCCGTCGCGCCTGCGGTGCGGGCTGTGGGGGACATGCGACGAGAGAATACCGGCCTTACCTGGGCAGACAAATTCGTAGCGGTAACCATCGCAATCAAGATCGATAAGTGCAGGTCGTTCGTTACCCGTCGGCCGATGTTCTCCCCGCGATGCGGCCCCGTGCGAGTCGGGCGCCGCAGCGGGGCACGTCTAGTCGTCGCGCCAGGTGAGTGGCATACCACTTTCGGCCAGCCACCGGTTGAGGTCGTAGTCGTGGCGGGCCAGCCCGTCGATGGCGGCCACCGCGGTCTGGACGGCCTGCTCACCGGTCTCGGGCGCCAGCAGGTTGTGCCGTATGGCGGTGAGCAGTTCGTCGACGTCGTGCAGTTCGACGCCGCGGCCGGTTCGGACCACCAGGTCGAGGTAGTGGTCTTCGGCGTGCCAGACCTCGGGGCCCGGCGTGTAGTGGCCAACGTCCAGGTAGTAATCCTGGTCGCGCTCGTGACCTGCGTTGAAGTGGAACACCGTCGCGCGCAGTCCCAGAGAGGGCAGCAGCCAGGACTCCAGATAGTGGAACTGCGCCCGGCCCGGAGTGGGGCGGGCCATGTACAGGCCCCACGGTTGGACGGTGTAGACGTCGACCGCCCGCACGATGCCCTTCGGATCGGTGTTGGTGCGGGCGACGAGGTCGAATGTCTCGTGTTTGGGAGCGTGGATGAGGACAGGATAGGACGCAGCGGGAATGAACTTGTCAGAGCACGCGCTTACCCTGGGTGATTATGGCTTTCGCGACTGAACACCCCGTGCTCGCGCACTCGGAGTACCGCCCCGTCGATGCGATCGTGCGCAAAGGCGGACGCTTCGAGGTGGTCAGCCCGTACGCACCGGCGGGCGACCAGCCGGCGGCCATCGACGAGCTGGAGCGCCGTATCCGGGCGGGGGAGCACGACGTGGTGCTGCTGGGTGCCACCGGCACCGGTAAGTCGGCGACGACGGCGTGGCTCATCGAGCGGGTACAGCGGCCCACCCTGGTGATGGAGCCGAACAAGACGCTCGCCGCGCAGATGGCAAACGAACTGCGGGAGATGTTGCCGCACAACGCGGTCGAGTACTTCGTCTCGTATTACGACTATTACCAGCCCGAGGCGTACATCGCCCAGACCGACACCTACATCGAGAAGGACAGCTCGATCAACGACGACGTCGAGCGGCTGCGGCACTCGGCCACCTCGAGCCTGCTGTCCCGTCGCGACGTGGTCGTGGTCGCCTCGGTGTCCTGCATCTACGGCCTGGGCACACCGCAGTCATACCTGGACCGGTCGGTCGAGCTGCAGGTGGGCCAGGAGGTGCCGCGTGACGGGCTGCTGCGACTGCTCGTCGACGTGCAGTACACCCGCAACGACATGGCGTTCACCCGCGGCTCCTTCCGCGTGCGCGGCGACACCGTCGAGATCATCCCGTCCTACGAGGAGCTGGCGGTGCGCATCGAGTTCTTCGGCGACGAGATCGAGGAGCTGTACTACCTGCACCCGTTGACCGGCGACGTCGTGCGCAAGGTCGATTCGCTGCGGATCTTCCCGGCCACCCACTATGTCGCGGGCCCGGAGCGCATGGCACACGCAATATCGACCATCGAACAGGAGCTCGAGGAGCGGCTGGCCGAGCTGGAGGGGCAGGGCAAGCTGTTGGAGGCGCAGCGGCTGCGGATGCGCACCAACTACGACGTCGAGATGATGCGTCAGGTCGGCTTCTGCTCGGGCATCGAGAACTACTCGCGTCACATCGACGCCAGGCCCGCCGGCTCGGCGCCCGCCACGCTGCTCGACTACTTCCCCGAGGACTTCCTGCTCGTCATCGACGAATCCCACGTGACCGTGCCGCAGATCGGCGGCATGTACGAGGGTGACATGTCGCGTAAGCGCAACCTCGTCGACTTCGGTTTCCGGCTGCCCTCGGCCGTCGACAATCGCCCGCTCACCTGGGAGGAGTTCGCCGACCGCATCGGGCAGACGGTGTACCTGTCGGCGACGCCAGGACCGTACGAGCTCAGTCAGTCCGGCGGTGAGTTCGTCGAACAGGTCATCCGCCCAACGGGTTTGGTGGATCCCAAGGTCGTCGTGAAGCCGACGAAGGGGCAGATCGACGATCTGATCGGCGAGATCCGCGCGCGCACCGAGCGCGACGAGCGGGTGCTCGTGACCACGCTGACCAAGAAGATGGCCGAGGACCTCACCGACTACCTGCTCGAGATGGGGATCCGGGTTCGCTACCTGCACTCCGAGGTGGACACGCTGCGCCGGGTCGAACTGCTGCGTCAACTGCGCCTGGGCGACTACGACGTACTGGTCGGCATCAACCTGCTCCGCGAGGGTCTCGACCTGCCGGAGGTGTCACTGGTGGCCATCCTCGACGCGGACAAGGAAGGGTTCCTCCGGTCCACCCGCAGCCTGATCCAGACCATCGGCCGCGCCGCCCGCAACGTGTCGGGCGAGGTCCACATGTACGCCGACAACATCACCGAATCGATGCGGGAAGCCATCGACGAAACCGAGCGCCGTCGTGCCAAGCAGATCGCTTACAACGAGGCGCACGGTATCGATCCAAAGCCGTTGCGCAAGAAGATCGCCGATATTCTCGACCAGGTGTACCGCGAAGCCGATGATGTCGAGGTGGGCGGTTCCGGGCGGAACGCGTCGCGGGGACGCCGGGCACAAAGCGAGCCCGGGCGGGCGGTCAGCGCCGGCATCATCGAGGGGCGCGACACCTCGAACATGCCGCGAGCCGAGTTGGCCGACCTGATCAGGGACCTGACCGAACAGATGATGGCCGCGGCACGTGATCTGCAGTTCGAACTGGCCGCGCGCATCCGCGACGAGATCCACGACCTCAAGAAGGAACTGCGTGGGATGGACGCCGCGGGCCTGAAGTGATCGGCGCGTCGCAGGGACTTTCGTCCCTAGCGCCTAAGGCGCGGGTCACGTAGAACGAAAGTATGAGTGACAGAATCGATATCGCGCCCACAGTCCACGTCGACGTCACCACACGCGGCGATCTTCCGGGTGCCGCCGAATACGCGCGGACCAAGATCGCCGACCTGTCCCGGTTCGTCCACCGCCCGCTGACGCACGCCCACGTCAAACTGACCCGCCACGGGGATCCGGATACCGAGCGTCCGGTACTGGCCCAGGGCAACCTCGACCTGAATGGCCGGCTGGTGCGGGCGGAGGCTGAGGGCGAGACCGCGCGTGACGCGATCGACCGGCTCGAGGAGCGCCTCCGACGTCGGCTCCGGCGAGCCGCCGACCACTGGGAGGCGCGACGCGACGGCCGGACCATCCGGGTTCCCGACGAAGCCGACGCCGAACGGACGCAACGGCCGACCCGCCTGAACGTGGCGCCCGACGAACGCCGGATCGTGCGGCGCAAGTCCTTCACGCTCGCGCCGTGCACTGTTGACGAGGCGGCGCTGGAGATGGCGTTGCTCGACTACGACTTCCACCTGTTCACCGAGGAGCGCACCGGGATGGCGAGTGTGCTCTACAAGGACGGCCCGACCGGTCACCGGCTGGCACAGGTGCAGCCGGCCTCGGAGGAGGAGCTGGCGCCGTTCGAATTGCCGCTGACCATCAGTCCGCAGCCGGCGCCGTGCCTCACCGTTGAGCAGGCCGCCGAGCGGATGGGTCTGCTGGGGCTGCCGTTCATGTTCTTCATCGACGCGGCACAAGGTCGTGCAGCCGTGCTCTACCACCGTTACGACGGCCACTACGGGCTCATCACCCCGGCCGGTTGAGGCCGCCGCTTGACCTGAACGAAGGTTGAGCTCGTAGCGTGTCCGGCGTGACCGACACCGCGCCGACAACCAGTACCGGGCGCTGGCGCGATCTGTTGGGACCGAAGTACCTCGGCGCCAGCACCGTCCTGGCCGGCGGGGTCGCGCTGTACGCCACCAACGAGTTCCTCACCATCAGCCTGATGCCCAGCGCGGTGGCCGATATCGGCGGTTACCGGCTGTACGCATGGGTGACCACGGTGTACCTGGTCGCTTCGGTGATCGCCGCGACCACCGTGCACTCGACGTTGATGCGTATCGGGCCGCGGGTGTCGTATCTGGCGGCGCTGTCCGTATTCGGTCTGGGCAGCGTCGCCTGTGCGGCGGCGCCCACGATGGAAGCCCTGCTTGTCGGCCGCACGGTGCAGGGGCTGGCGGGCGGGCTGCTGGCCGGGTTGGGCTATGCGGTGATCAATACGGCGTTGCCTCAGTGGTTGTGGACCAAGGCGTCGGCCCTCGTTTCGGCGATGTGGGGTGTTGGGACGTTGCTCGGCCCTGCCGCCGGGGGTCTGTTCTCCCAATATGGTTCGTGGCGTTGGGCGTTCGGTGCGCTGGCGATCCTGACCGCAGCCATCGCGGTGCTGGTCCCGCTGGCGTTGCCCAGGCACACTCGCGCCGACGTCCATGCGCCGCGAACGCCGATACCCATGTGGTCGCTGCTGTTGTTGGGTGTCGCGGCGTTGGCCGTCAGCGCAGCCGGTATCCCGCGCGGGGTGTGGCCCACCGCCGTGCTGCTCGGCTTCGGAGGCGTTTTGGTGGCGGTGTTCCTGTTCGTCGACCGGCGGCTACCCGCTGGGGTGTTGCCGCCCAGCACCTTTGGGCGCGGACCGCTGAAGTGGATCTACCTGACCCTCGCTGTGTTGATGGCTGCGACGATGGCGGACATGTATGTTCCGCTGTTCGGGCAGCGGCTGGCCCATCTCACACCGGTCGCGGCGGGATTTCTCGGTGCGGGTCTGGCGCTCGGTTGGACGGTCGGGGAGATCGGTAGCGCCTCGATGAGCAACCTGCGAGCGATCAAGCGCACGGTCGCTGTCGCGCCCGCGCTCATGGCTATTGGCCTCGCGCTGGCGGCGGTGACCATGCGGGACGACGCACCGTTCGCCGTGGTGGCGGTCTGGGCGGTCGCGCTGATCGTGACGGGCGCCGGGGTGGGGATCGCCTGGCCGCATCTGTCGGCGTGGGCGATGAGCCGGGTGGACGACCCGTCGGAGGGGCCGACCGCGGCTGCTGCAATCAACACCGTCCAACTGATCTCCGGCGCTTTCGGCGCGGGGTTGGCCGGAGTGCTGGTGAACATGACCGACAGCGGCGACGCCACGCCGGCGCGGTGGCTGCTGGCGGCGTTCGCTGCGTTGGCCGCGGTGGGGCTGGTCGGCTCGACGCGGAGCGGACGACACCCTTCTGGCGAACCGCGATAACGATCACGGCGATTTCAACGCTGGGCGGTGACTGATCGCGCTGGGACACTCACTGTCAATGCGGGTGTGGCTTCACTGATCCTCTTCGCGCAGGCGCTCATCGCCGTGGCTACGGCGGTCGCCCTGCAAAGCCGTTTACACGGGTTCGAATCCCGCCACTCGCTCGCATGGGCCGTTGCTCTTTGCAGCGCGTGATGAGGCATTTCCGAAGAGCAAATTAACGCATTTCAACTGAGCTGCGCGACAGCACTTTTCAGCGCACCGTCCCCGCATCGGGACTACCCTTTGCTGCTTCGAAGCGAGCCACGCCGGTCGTCGGCGTCAGGGCCGCGAGTATAAGATCGACGCGGGTCGGAACCGATAATTGTTGCAATAGTGAGGGATTGGTCGTGAGCGTAAAGAAGGTCGGAGTGCAAGCGGGGCTCGTCGGCGCGCTGGCGTTCACCACACTGGGCGTCGGAGCGGGTGTCGCCAACGCCGAGGTGCCCAGCGCACCGGGCATGACGTGGAAGCTCGACAAGTGGGATGACCGGCACGACTGGGACGACCGTCGTGGTCAGCGCTGGAACGGTCCGGCCTACTGGGACGGCCCGCATTACGGCGGTCCGTGCGCCTGGGTGCCTCCCGCCGTCTCGATGTGGGTGCCGCCGGCCGCCTGCTAGCGGTGTGAGCGCAGGCCGTCGGCGAACCGCAGATCGGACACCAGCGCCTCGAACGCCTTCTCCCGATCCTCTGGTGGCCCGCGCAGCACCGATGACGGATGCACGGTCACGGCGACTTCGGGAGCGACATCGAGCTCGTCGACAACCGGAAGTTCCAGCGCCTCGCCGCGGTGCGCGGTCAGCCGAAACTTGCTGCCCAGCAGCGACTGTGCAGCGGTCGCGCCCATCAGCACCAGCACCTGGGGTCTGATGGCATCCAGCTCGGCCAGCAGCCACGGTCGGCATGCCACCACCTCCGTGCGGCCCGGCGTCTTGTGGATTCGTCTCTTGCCGCGTTCGGGCAGGGTGAACTTGAAGTGCTTGACCGCATTGGTCACATACACCCGTTCACGGTCGATGCCGGCCTGCACCAGCGCCTTGTCCAACAGCTTGCCTGCCGGGCCGACGAACGGCTCGCCGGCCTTGTCCTCCTGATCGCCGGGCTGCTCGCCGACCAGCATCATGTCCGCGCTGGAGGAACCGCCGCCGAACACCACCTGCGTCGCATCGAGGTACAGATCGCAGCCCTTGCAACCGTGCGCGGCCTCGGCGAGAGCAGCGAGATCGCGGGTGTCGGGCACGAACTCCGCGGCGGTGTGGGCCGGCCTTGCAGGCATGGGGGATGGTTACCCGCTTCCGGCGCGGTCACCCTCTACCGCGTCGACTTGACCACCTGAGCGAAGCTGAACTGCCAGCGCTCGACGAGCCGGAAGCCCATCGCGTGCGGTACCCGGTACGCAGGCGCACGGCGCAGGCGGGGTCCCGGATTCAGCGCGTTCCCGGTTTCTCGATCCGGGACGGTGGCGTCGCGTTGTGAAACCGTCCACAGCACGGTGCACGGCCGAAGCTGCTCGGCCACACCCCAGATCCCAAGATGGGCGTCCCACAAGCGGTTTCGGTCGGCGGCGCGGCGACCGCGCCCGGGGTCCACGAGCGCGGCGTACGCCTCGGGCCGCGCGGCCGTCAACGGTCGAATCGGGCCGGGTGCCCAGTTGGTGGTGTTGTCGAGCACCAGGCAGTCGCCGGGGGAGGCGTGCGTCGTGAGGACGTCGGCCACCTGGCTGAAGTCCATGCCCTCCTTGGCGTACGGACCCCGTTGTTGGAGCAGGTAGTTTGGGGTTGCCGCGACCGCCAACACGGTCAGCACCACCGCGACGGTCTCGCGCGATCTGGCGACGGCGGTGATGCCGACGGCCAACAGCAGCGCCATCGCCGGGGAGGTGTAGCTCAGATAGCGCGGGTAGTAGATGGGCTCCCACCACACGGAGTAGAGCAGCAGCACTCCCGTCGGAAGCACGATCCACGCCGCGCTGATCGCCACCAGCGATCGGACGCCGGCTTCCGTCGGCCGGAAGCGTCGGATCGCGAGCAAAACGAGCACCAGTCCCGCCGAGACCGCGAACGCCACGCTGTGGTCGAAGTACTGCTCCTGCATCACTTCTGCGACCGTGTGCCAGCCTGGCGGCGAAATCCACTGCACCTGGGCGACCTGCGTCCGGCTGAACGCCAGGAAGGGCCCCACAACCGCGATCGCCACCGCAACCGTGACGATCCAGCGACGCACCACCGTTCGCCGAGTAGTCACCGCTGCCAGCGCAACCGCGTGCACCAGCACCATCAGCACGACGAAGACGTTCAGCAGCGACGAGCCCACCAGCGCCAGCCCGTAGCAGCCCCACAGCCACCGGGTATTGCGGCGGAGTGCGAGCATCAACAACACGGTCAGCCAGACGGCCGCGGCCGCCGTCAGCGCATAGGACCTCGCCTCGATGCCCGCCCACGTGATGCGCGGCAGGATCGCGAACACGATCCCCGCGCAGACAGCCGTCGTCCGGGAAGCGAAGCGTTGCGCAATGACGACAACACCGCCGGCGGCCAGCCCGACGGCCAGGCAACTCGACAGCCGGGAGTAGAACTCGGCGGCCGGGAACACCGCGAACCACCCGTGCATCAGCAGGTAGTACAGGCCGTGCACCGCGTCGATGTTGTGCAGCAGGCCCCACAGCTGGGGGATCGACCGCGTCGAGGCCGAGATCGTGGCCGCCTCGTCGAACCACAGCGACGGCCGGGCCGCGCCCGCCGCCGACACCGCGACCGCGAACACCGCCGTCAGCGCAGCGTCGTACCGGCCGGCGCGAAGGGATCCCGACGGGTCGAGGCGCGCGAGGCGTTGCTGTACCAGCGACAGATCCACGCGCTGCTACCCACCCTTCCCGCGAACGGCAAAACGCTAGCGTGTGCGCTTGTACCGCGCTCGCCGAATCGGTGGGGAAGTCATCGTGATGACCGGGTGTAGGCGGCGTCACCTGGGGCGGCCCAGCGTGACGTTGGGTGTGAAGTAGGACGAAATCGCAGGCAAATGCCACTGGAGCGGCTACTGTTCCGGGTGGCAACGGAACTGAAATCGGGAGGATGTGGATGAGCGCCTATCAGACCGTCTTGGTTGGCACGGACGGATCGGACTCGTCGCTGCGCGCGGTCGAGAAAGCTGGTCAGATCGCCGGTGACGCCAAGTTGGTCATCGCGACGGCGTACTTCCCCCAGGACGAAGATCAGCGTGCGGCCGACGTGCTCAAGGACGAGGGCTACAAGATGGCCGGCAACGCGCCCATCTACGCAATCCTTCGCGAGGCGAAAGAACGCGCCCACCAGGCGGGCGCCACAAACGTCGAGGAGAAGGCCGTCGTCGGCGCCCCCGTCGACGCGCTGGTCGAACTCGCCGAGGAGGTCAAGGCGGATCTGCTGGTCGTCGGTAACGTCGGCCTGTCCACCATCGCCGGCCGGTTGCTCGGTTCCGTTCCCGCCAATGTCGCACGCCGCTCCAAGAGCGATGTGCTGATCGTGCACACCACGCCGTAACCACCACCAGCGCCGCCACGATCATCCAGTCGCCCCACCGCTGATAGAGGGTCGTTCGCGCGTCCAACGCGACGTCGACAACCGTGACCCCACGTTCGGCGGCGGGCATCCATGCCAGCCGGTGGCCGCGCGCGTCGAACGCCGAACTGACCCCGGACAACGCGGCATGAACCGCGGGCCGGCCCGTTTCGACCGCATGTACGGCGGGCATCGCCGCCAGTTGCGGTTGCGCCCAACTTCCTTGGTATGACGACGTCGAGCTCTGGTAGACGAGTAGCTTCGCTCCCCGCCGGACGCCGTCCCGGGCGAGGTCGGAGAACATCGTCTCGAAGCTGATCAGCGGTCCGATCGCGACGGCGTCGGTGTGCAGGACGACGGGTCCGTCCCCACGACGGCGGTCCTCGCCAGCGGCTTGGGTGTTCGACGTGGCCCAGCCGATCAAGGGCCGCAGTGGCACGTACTCGCCGAAGGGCACCAGTCGCGTTTTCGCGTACGAGCCCTGCACGCCGTCCGGTCCGACTAGCACCGACGATTTGTAGATGCCGCCCGATGCCGCCCGGGCGTCGACGTTGACCAGCAGGTCCGCCCCCACACGCCGGGACAGGGCGGCGAGCCGCGCGGTGACTTCGGGGTGGGTCGCCAAGTCCACGCCGACACTGCTCTCACCCCACACGACCAGGTCCACTCGCTGCCCGGCCAGCTGCTCGGTCAGACCTTCGCCGGCGGCCTGGCGCTCGGCGGCCTCGGCGATGTCACCCGGCTGGACGAGCGCGACCCGCACCGTCGGACCGGGCGTCGGTTCCGGACCCCACCAGAACCAGGCGGGACCGACCGTCAAAAGAAGAGCTGCCAGGACAACCGGCGCCGCCGAACGCAGCACCAGGACCAAGACAATCGCGGTGTTGACCGCCGCCACGAGGAAGCTGACGAGCCATACGCCGCCCAGCGCGGCGGGCGCCAGCGTGGCCGGCTGATTCCACTGCGATGCGCCGAGCAGTGCCCACGGCCCGCCGAGCCGGTCCCACGACCGGACCGCCTCTGTCAGCACCCACACGCTGGGCAGTACCGCCACGGCGCTGGCGGCGCGAGCGAAGGTGACATCACCGACGAGCAGACGGTGCGCCGCCCAACCGAAGGGCAACCACAACGCACCGAGTCCGGCCGCGAGAACGAGCAGCGGCAGACCCGTGCTCGGCCAGAGCCAATACTGGGTGACGCCGACGAACGCGGCCATCCCCAGCCAGGCTCGCGCGGCGGACTGTCCGGCCGTCGGCGCCGCACGGAGCACGAGCAGCAGCGGGACCAGCGCGATCCAGGCCAACCACCACAGTGCGGGCGCCGGGAACGCGAGCGCGGGGAACGCGCCGGCGACGATCGCCGACGCGTAACCCCGCAGCGAGATCAGGTGCTCGACGCTTTGGCGATGCTCGCGATCGCCTGGTCGAGCGTGGAGTTGAACTCCTCGTCGCTCTGCTGGGCCGTCAGACCCTCGGTCAGCGCCCGCGAGAAGCTCGCGATGACACCGATGTTGCGCGCCAGCTTCTCGTTCGCCTCATCGCGGCTGTAACCACCCGACAGCGCCACGACCCGCAGCACGTTCGGATGCTCGACCAGATCCTTGTACAGGTTGTCGGTGTCGGGCAGCGTCAGCTTGAGCATGACCTTCTTGTCGCCGAGCTTGCCAACGCCCTCGAGCAGCGCGGCCTTGAGCTGGTCCTCGGCCTCGGCCTTCTTCGGGCTCTTGATGTCGACCTCGGGTTCGATGATCGGCACCAGGCCCTTGGCGAGGACCTGCTCGGCGACCTCGAACTGCTGAGCCACGACCGCGTCCACGCCGGCGCCGGGCAGCTTGATGACCGAACGCTCCTTGGTGCCGAAGACCCCGTTCGCGGCGGCGCGGTCGAGCAGATCGTCGAGGCCGGGCATCGGCTTCATCGTCTGCGCGCCGTCCTTCTCCTCGGCCAGGCCCTTGTCGATCTTGAGGAACGGCACGATGTTCTTGACGTTCCACAGGTAATCGGCGGTCGGACGGCCCTCGATCTCACGGTCCATCGTCTGCTCGAACAAGATGGTGCCCATGATGCGGTCGCCGTCGAAGGCGGGGCTGGTGATGATGCGGGTGCGCATCTCGTGCACGAGGTCGAACATCTGGTCGTCGCCGGAGTAGGCGTCCTCGGCGATCCCGTAGAGCTTCAGCGCCTTGGGGGTGCTGCCGCCGCTCTGGTCGAGTGCCGCGATGAACCCGGCGCCGCTTTGCGCCTTCTTCAACTGATCGGTGTTCATGTCTGCCCTTTCTTCGTCACCAGGCAATCTATCGAAGTTCGCAAGGCCGATCGTCAGATGGCCGCTCAACGGCGTCGCAGCGCCCCCGAGATCGTGGCAGGCGACGATCATGGCATCGCCGCGGCCCACTTCTGATGTCCCTCGTATCCGAGGTCATGCGCCATCTTCCGATAACGATCTGCGAGTTCGCGATACGCGGCGTCGTCGCCTGTGGTGTGGGCCAGCAGCGCCTTCACTCGGAGAACCCAGACGTCGCGGATGACCGATCCGTCGAGCGGTGCGCGCTCCAATTCGGCGATGATGTCGGCGGCTTCGGCGGTGTCGTCGTCGGCCCCGCGCTTGAGCAATGTTTCGACGAGGAAACCGACCACCGGAATCCAGTACGTGTACTGCCTGCGGCCGAACATCGTTTGGGCAGCCTCTCGGAGGAGGGGGACAGCCGCGTCGAATTCGCCCCGGTTTGCCCGATCGACGCCGAGCAGGGCGTCCATGAAGGTGACCTCGACCAGCATCGTCCGGTTGCGGGTCCAGGCGTCCCTGACCTGAGTGACCATCTGCAGTCCGCGGTCCCAGTCGTCCTCGGTGTCCTGATACAGCAGTTGTCCACCGAGTACGTACCGCGCGATCTCGCCGGCGTAGCCGTAGGAGAACGCCTCCGCGACGCGCAACGTCGCTTCGGCCTTCGCCATCGCTGATCCATCGCAGGAGACCGCGCCGAAGGCCACACCGAGCCCCAGGTTCCACGAGGTGGTGAGGGCGATGGTCAGAGGTTCGTTGCTTTGCTCCGCCAACTCGAAGGCGACATCGACGTCGTCTCGCCATCCCCGGAGGCCGAACCACCACCCGGCCAATCCCCGCAACGCCGTGGCGATCGCAAGCGGCGAACCGACCACGAGGCTCCCCTTCGTCAGGTCACCTGCGGCCCACTCGATGGTGTTCTCGGCCCACCGCAAACCGTCGGCCAGCTCACCGTTTTGGATCTTGATGCCTATTGCGCCGAAAGCGGCCTGTGCGGCCAGCCCAGGGTCGCCGATCGATTCCAGGAGCGCCATCTGTTCGGTGGCCATTCGCGACGACTCCAGTGTCTCGCCTCGGAAGTGACAGTCGGACATCGGCCCCATCATCCCGATCGCCAGCGAGGCCTTGTCTCCCGTCATATCGCAGAGCTGGCGCAACTCCTCAAAGCGCGCGCCGCACTCGCGGGCGACCCGCCAACCGCTGGCGCACAGATAGGTGCGGGGTGCGATGCGCATCGCATTGCGCCCCGGATCGTCCTCGGGCAGGGCATCGGCGACCCCGCACGCGCGCTCCCAGCTGAGCAGTGCGGCCGAGACGTCGCGATTGTTCGACCATTCGGCGGCTCGCATATGCCAGCCGAAGGCCGCGTGCAGATCGCCTGCGGCTTCGGCATGTTCGGCGATGAGCGCCGCGTTCTCGTCGAGGTTGCCCGCGCTTCGTCGTTCGATCGCGGCGGCCACCCGGCGGTGCAATTCTGCCCGGTCGGACTTGAGCTGGGCCTCGTAGGCGACCGCTCGGATGAGCGGATGGTGGAACACGAATTCCGGTTCGTCGGTGAACGTGACCTGGTCGATGAGCTGAGCCGTCAGCAGCTCGGCCGGGCGCGGTTCGATGTCGAGCGCCTTCAACAGCTCTGTGCCGAAGCGTGATCCGACGACCGACGCCGCATTGAGGGTGCGTTTCGCGGCGGGATCGAGTCGGTCGATGCGGGCTGCGATCGTCGCTTGCAACGTGGCGGGCACACTGACATCGGCGACCTCCGCGGTTGACGCATACGCGCCCGGGCGCCCCTGCAGTACGCCGCGTTCCACGAAGTCGCGAATGATCTCCTCGGCGAAAAATGGTGTGCCCAAGGCCTTTTGAGCGATAGTCTGCGTGATCTGGCGCACGGAGGGATCCGGTCCGAGCAGGGTGGTGACCAAATCGGCGGTTTCCGCGTCGTTCAGCGGGCCGAGCGCGATCGTCTGCGTCCCCGGCACCTGGGTCAGCGATCCGCGATACTCGGGTCGGTACGTGATGACCGTCAGCAGCGGTGTCTGGGGGATGACGGTGAGGAACGCGGCGAGCATGGACTCGCTGGACTCGTCGATCCAGTGGGCGTCTTCGATGATGTAGAGGGCAGGCGTCGGCGTGGCCAGTGCAGCCGAATTGACCAGTGCGATCAGGCGTTGCCGACGGCTGTCGGCGTCGATCCGCGGCGGCTCGACCGACGGATCGGCGATGCCCAGCATGTCCTCGAGGAGGGCTACGTCGTCACGGCCTTTGTCGGGGAAGGTCCCGGCGATCAGGGAACGGGCGGTCGATGCATCCAGATGCTCGACACCGGTCGCCGCCCGCAGTAGCCGGGCCACCACGTGGAACGGCACCTGGGTGGTGTGGGACTCGCATGCCGTGGTGTACACCGGCACTCCTCGGCTGGCCGCAGTCGCCGCGAGCTCGCGCGTGAGTCTGCTCTTGCCGATGCCGGGTGGTCCGGAGACACCGACAACGGCGCCCTGACCGTCGATCGCCCTGTCCAACAAGCTTTCCAGCGCCGACTTCTCCCACCGCCGTCCGACCAGTGCGGTATCGGATCGCAAAGAGCCCTGCCCGCGGCCGATGCTCAGCAACCGTCGGGCGGGCATGGGTTCGTCGCCGCCCTTGACGCGCACCGACTCCGGCGCATCGAGCGTGGCCGCCGACTCCACCAGCCGCGCCGTCGACGCGCTGAGCATCACCCCTCCCGGCGGGGCTATCGACTCCATCCGTTGAGCCAACCCGACGTGTTCTCCGATCGCGGTGTATCCCAAAGCGCCCGAACCGATATCGCCGGTGATCACCTGTCCGGAGTTGAGGCCGATGCGCAGTTGGAGGTCGACTCCGTCGCGCTTGCCGACGTCGGTGGCAACCGCGTGCATCTCGGTCTGGATGCGCAGTGCAGCAAGACACGCGCGCACCGCGTGATCCTCCAGCGCGAGCGGCGCGCCGAAGACCGCCATGATGCCGTCGCCGGTGAACTTGTCCACCGTGCCGCCGTAATGCGCGACGACCGAGCTGGCCACGTCGACGAGATCGGCCATGATCTCGCGCAGCCGCTCGGGGCCCACCGTCCTGGCGATGTCCATCGAACGCACGACATCGGCGAACAGCACCGTCACCTGCTTGTACTCGGCCGCGCCCGCGGCGCGGCTCAGCGGTGTTCCGCACTCGCTGCAGAACTTGGCCCGCGTCCCCACTTCGGTGTCACACGACGGACAGCGCGCGTCGTCCACACCATCAGTGTCACCGCAGGACGCGGTCGAATTGCCTGATCGGATGAATTCCGTGCAGGTCGCGGTACGACGCCGGCTCGCGGTCTTCGGCGTCCTTGATGCCGTACTGCGCCGCCAACTCCGCGCCGATGAAGGTCTGGCCGCTCTTGTCCATCAACTGGGGGTCGTGGAACAGGGCCCAGATCAGGTGCCCGGTGAACTCCGGTGTCTCGGTGTTGTCGAGGAGATGGGCGAGCTTGTCGGGCGCGGTCGCGACGAGCTTCTTGAAGCGTTCGGTCAACAGCACGCCCATCCAGATCGAGGCCGTCGCGATGCCGAAGTCGCGGAAGTCGACCGCCATGTCGGCGGCCATCTTGTCGGTGCCGGCCTTGTGAACGCCGTACGCCGGGCCGAACACATAGTGGGCCGCACCGGGCGCGGAGGTGAACACCACCAAGCCACGCCGCTGCGCGAGCATCAGCGGGGCTGCGTACACGGTCGCGACATAGCTGCTGCGCAGTCCCACGTCGAGGGTGTCGATGACGTTGACGGGCTCTTCCCAGAACCGGGTCCGGCCCATCATCTCGTCGCGGATGGTCACCGCGTTGTTCACCAGGATGTCCAGCCGGGCCTGTTCCCGCCCGACCCGCTCGAATAGGGCCTTCGTCTGTTCGTCGTCGGCATGGTCGACGCGGACGGCGATCCCGGTGCCGCCGGCCGCCGTGACCAGCTCGGCGGTCTCGTGAATCGTTCCGTCGAGCACCGATTCGCCCGCGCGCTCGGTGCGTCCGGTGACATACACCGTGCAGCCGTGGCTGCCCAGGGCGTGTGCGATTCCGCGGCCGGCGCCGCGGCTGGCACCCGTGACGACTGCGACCGGCGCGTCTACCAACCGCGTTCTTTCCACTCGGCCAGATGCGGCCGCTCCGCTCCGAGCGTCGTGTCGTCGCCGTGGCCCGGGTAGACCACCGTCGAATCGTCGTAGACCTCGAACACGCGGCGGGTCACATCCCCCAGCAACTGGTCGAAAGCCCCGTCCTCCCACGTCTTGCCGACACCGCCGGGGAACAGGCAGTCGCCGGTGAACAGGTGCGTCGACTCATCGGCCCCGTCGAGTGCGAGCGCCACCGAGCCGGGAGTGTGGCCCTGCAGATGGATGACGTCGAAGGACAGCTCCCCGATGTCGACCTTGTCCCCGTGGGCGAGGATCCGATCGGGCCGGACCGGCAGCGGGTCGGCGTCGAGCTGGTGCGCGGCCGTCGGCACCTCGGTGACCTTGGCCACTTCTTCCAGCGCCTGCCAGTGGTCGAAGTGCTGGTGGCTCGTGACGATCAGCGACAGTGTCGGGGCGTGCTTCTCGATCAGGTCGAGGAGGACCGGTGCGTCGTTGGCGGCGTCGATCAGCAGGCTTTCGCCGGTTTTGGAACACGTGACCAGGTAGGCGTTGTTGTCCATCGGGCCGACCGAGACCTTGACGATCGAGGCGCCTGGGAGCGCGCGCCGGGCCGCGGTCCCTGGCTCGACGTGGCCGGTGTAGTTGTCGTCGACGAGGGTCATGTGTTTCACCGTATCCGCCTTGTCTGGGGCTTGTCGGTGGGTCCACATAGAGTGGTTTTGAACTATGTCTTCGGGAGGAAACCGGGTGGCTGACCGCCTTGTCGTCAAGGGTGCGCGCGAGCACAACCTGCGAAGTGTCGATCTTGATTTACCACGCGACGCGCTGATCGTCTTCACCGGGCTGTCGGGGTCGGGGAAGTCGTCGCTGGCCTTCGACACGATCTTCGCCGAGGGCCAGCGCCGCTACGTGGAGTCGCTGTCGGCCTATGCCCGCCAATTCCTCGGTCAGATGGACAAACCCGACGTCGACTTCATCGAGGGTCTGTCCCCGGCGGTGTCCATCGACCAGAAGTCGACCAACCGCAACCCGCGGTCGACGGTCGGCACCATCACCGAGGTCTACGACTACCTGCGCCTGCTGTACGCCCGCGCGGGCACTCCGCACTGTCCCATCTGCGGTGAGCGCATCGCCCGGCAGACGCCTCAACAGATCGTCGATCAGGTGCTGGCCATGGACGAGGGCCTGCGTTTCCAGGTGCTCGCGCCGGTGGTGCGCACGCGTAAGGGCGAGTTCGTCGACCTGTTCGACAAGCTGAACACGCAGGGCTACAGCCGCGTGCGGGTCGACGGTGTGGTGTATCCGCTCACCGATCCGCCGAAGCTCAAGAAGCAGGAGAAACACGACATCGAGGTGGTCGTCGACCGCCTGACGGTGAAGGCCAGCGCCAAGCAGCGGCTGACCGACTCGATCGAGACCGCGCTGAATCTCGCCGACGGCATCGTCGTGCTGGAGTTCGTCGATCGTGAGGACGACCACCCGCACCGCGAACAGCGGTTCTCCGAGAAGCTGGCCTGCCCCAACGGGCACCCGTTGGCCGTCGACGACCTCGAGCCGCGGTCGTTCTCCTTCAACTCGCCCTACGGCGCCTGCCCCGAATGCCTGGGCCTGGGCATACGCAAGGAGGTCGATCCCGAACTGGTCGTGCCGGATCCGGACCTGACCCTGGCGGAGGGGGCGATCGCGCCCTGGTCGATGGGGCAGACCGCGGAGTACTTCACGCGGATGCTGGCGGGTCTCGGCGACGCGCTCGGGTTCGACGTGAACACGCCCTGGAAGAAGCTGCCTGCCAAGGCGCGCAGGGCGATTCTCGAAGGCTGCGACGAGCAGGTGCACGTGCGGTACAAGAACCGCTACGGCCGAACCCGTTCGTACTACGCCGATTTCGAGGGTGTGATGGCGTTCCTGCAGCGCAGGATGGAGCAGACGGACTCCGAGCAGATGAAGGAGCGTTACGAGGGCTTCATGCGCGACGTGCCCTGTCCGGAGTGCGAGGGCACACGGCTCAAACCCGAAATCCTCGCGGTGACGCTGACGGCGGGCGAGTTCGGCCCGAAGTCCATCGCCGAGGTCGCCGAGTTGTCCATCGCGGAGTGCTCGGAGTTCCTCAATGCGCTGACGCTGGGCGCACGCGAACAGGCCATCGCCGGCCAGGTGCTCAAGGAGATCCAGTCGCGGCTGGGCTTCCTACTCGACGTCGGCCTGGACTACCTGTCGCTGTCACGGGCCGCCGCCACGCTGTCCGGCGGTGAGGCGCAACGCATCCGGCTCGCCACGCAGATCGGATCGGGGCTCGTCGGGGTGCTCTACGTGCTCGACGAACCGTCGATCGGGCTGCACCAGCGGGACAACCGTCGGCTGATCGACACGCTCGTCCGGTTGCGGGATCTGGGGAACACGCTGATCGTCGTCGAGCACGATCTCGACACCATCGCCCACGCCGACTGGGTGGTCGACATCGGACCCGCGGCGGGCGAGCACGGCGGTCAGATAGTGCACAGCGGACCCTACGACGAGCTGCTGAAGAACCCGGAATCGCTTACGGGAGCCTATCTTTCGGGCAAGGAAGAGATCGAGGTGCCGGCGATCCGGCGGCCGGTCGACAAGAAGCGGCTGCTGACGGTGGTCGGCGCCCGCGAGCACAACCTGCGCGAGATCGACGTATCCTTCCCGCTCGGGGTGCTGACCTCGGTCACCGGCGTTTCGGGATCGGGTAAGTCGACGTTGGTCAACGACATCCTGGCGTCGGTGTTGGCGAACAAGCTCAACGGGGCGCGGCAGGTGCCGGGTCGCCACACCCGGGTGACGGGGCTGGACAAGCTCGACAAGCTGGTCCGCGTCGACCAGTCACCGATCGGCCGCACACCGCGGTCCAACCCCGCCACCTACACCGGCGTCTTCGACAAGATCCGCACGCTGTTCGCGGCCACCACCGAGGCCAAGGTGCGCGGGTATCAACCTGGACGGTTCTCGTTCAACGTCAAGGGCGGTCGCTGCGAGGCGTGTTCCGGTGACGGCACCATCAAGATCGAGATGAACTTCCTGCCCGATGTGTACGTGCCGTGCGAGGTGTGCCACGGCGCCCGGTACAACCGCGAGACGCTCGAGGTGCACTACAAGGGCAAGACCATCGCCGAGGTACTCGACATGTCGATCGAGGAGGCGTCGGAGTTCTTCGCGCCGATCACCTCGATCCACCGGTATCTCAAGACGCTCGTCGACGTGGGCCTGGGCTACGTGCGCCTCGGCCAGCCGGCGCCGACGCTGTCCGGTGGTGAGGCCCAGCGCGTGAAGCTGGCCTCCGAGCTGCAAAAGCGGTCGACCGGCCGCACGGTGTACATCCTCGACGAGCCGACGACCGGCCTGCACTTCGAAGACATCCGCAAGCTGCTCAAGGTCATCAACGGCCTTGTGGACAAAGGCAATACGGTGATCGTCATCGAGCACAACCTCGACGTGATCAAGACTTCGGATTGGATCGTCGACATGGGGCCCGAGGGCGGAGCGGGCGGCGGCACCCTCGTCGCGTCGGGCACCCCGGAGGACGTCGCGGCCAACCCCGACAGCTACACCGGTCACTTCCTCGCCGAATGCCTGGGTGTCGCACGACCGAAACCCAAGGCGCGCAACGGGAAGCGGGCCAAGGTCAGCGCATAGCGCCTTCGCCGAGAATGCGGTTTCTGACGGGATTCGGTCGAAATCCGTCAAAAAGCGCAGTCTCGGCGTCAGCCCTTGGACAGCGGCGACGAGAATCGCGGGCTGACCCGTATACCGTCGAGCCACGCGGTCAACTCGTCGGCCCGTTTCTGCAAGCGGGCGTGCGCCGAACGACCGACGTCCTCGAGCAGTCGCAACTCGACCCGGCCGTCGTCACCCTGGCCCCACGCACCGACGATCCTGCCGTCGCACCATGCGGTGGGCCCGCCGTTGCCGTTCCGGTCGAACACCTGCGCCCGGTATGGCCTGAGATACCAGTCGCGGTCGAACCAACCCATCGTCGTGACGTCCAGACCGGGCAACAGGGCGCACCACGGTTCGGGTTCGGGTTCGACGTCGAGATCGTCGGGCAGGGCAAAGCCCGGTATGCCGTCCAGATCGACCTCGACCGCGCCGACGTCCCGCAACGCCTCCCGCGCCCATGTCAGGGTGTTGCCGAACCACCACTTGACATCCGCCACGGTGGCCGGGCCGAACGCTGCGAGCCAGCGGCGCACAAGCTCCGCGCGGGCCGTCTGCGGGTCGGCCGCATCGGGCGTGCCGATCCAGTCGTCTGTGGCGACCCAACGCGGTCGTGACGTCGTCCATTTTCCGTCGTTGGGGCCGCGCATGATGTCGCCGCGCACCGCCAGCACGGTCAAGATGCGCGGTGCCAAAGGGGTCTCGCCGCCCCACCGCTTACCCGGGGCCGGGTCCCAGGACCCCGCCAACTCGGGTAGCGCCTCGCGCAGGTCCTTCGCGCTCGTGGGTCCCCGTTCGGCCAGATGCATCAGGACCGCCGCGCGGGCCGCGCCGAGCCATGCGTCGCCATCGGTGCAGACACCGGCCTTCTGCGCATCAGCGACGAGCCGCCGACGCTCGGTGTCGGCAACCCGGTCGCTTGCCGCGGACTGGATCAGCGGCACGTCGGCGGTGCGCACGGTCCACAGCGTTCTGCGCATCGCGAGATGTTTGACCAGCGTGCGCCGCTCGTAGAGTTCGGCATCCAGATCGGCGACGTCGAACCCTTGCAGCCGCGCCCACATCGACAGGTACGGGGTCGCCGGATCGGTCGCATGCAGCCCGAGCACACCGTCGACCACAGCACCGATGGAGCCCGCCGGTGAACAGAGGAAGTGCCGACGCGCGAGCCGTGCCCGCCGCTCGTCGATCGTGAATCTGCGCATCGCCTGCGAACCGTACCGTCGGGCGCCGACAAAGTTTGGGATCGGTAGCGACCGGCGCGGTTTTGACTTACCGCCATGACGGGCGCCATCGGGGCGACGTCCCAAAGAAGGGAAGATCGATGAATCGCGTTGTTGTGGGTCTGATCGGACTGGTCGCCGGTGCCACCGTGCTGGTGGGGTGTTCGGACGACAAGGGAAGCGCCCCCGCGGTCAGCGCGGCGGGCGTGAGCAGTGGCGGCAGCACCGAGGTGAAGGTCGACGGCAAGGACCTCGAGGGACTGGACCTCAACACCGTCACGTGCGTGAAGCAGGGTGGCCGGATCAACGTCGCCAGCGGCGCGATCGGCGGTCAGCAGGGTCTGGGCATCGTGATGAGCGATGAGGCGAACCCGAAGGTGGAGTCGTTGGGCATGGTGGTCGACGGAAACGCCCTCGCGGTCAGCAACACCATGGGCGCCAAGGTCGGTTCGGCCGAGGTGAAGGTCGACGGCGACACCTACACCATCACCGGCGAAGCGACGGGCGCCGACATCTCGAACCCGATGGCAGGGTCGATCACCAAGCCGTTCACCGTCAAGGTCAACTGCAGTTGAGCGATCCACCTCCTGAAGCGGCGGGCGTGCCAGGCATGCCCGCCGCTTTCTATGATTCGACCGTGGCGATCCCCGCGGACCTCGAGCGTGCGCGTCACCTGGCGTTCGCCGCCAACGAAGAGGCGGCCAAGGATCTCCTGCTGTCTCTGGTGCCGCAGATCGAACAGGCCGGCCGAGACGACTGGATGCTCGAGGTGTACGCGCTGCTCGGCGAGATCTACCTGGTCCGCACGGCGTACAACGGCACCGAGGAATGCCTGCACCGGATGCGTGAGTGCCTGGCTGCCTATTCGGCGATCCTCGCGGGCAGCAAGCCCGAGGCCGCGGCACAGGTGACGATGTCGACGGCCGAGATCGAGCTGATAGTGCGCCGGTACTCGCGGCGGGCACAGTTCCTGCAGACCGGGTTGGCCGCTGCACACGGGGACCACGAGACCGCCGAGGCCGCGCTGATTGCGCTGACCGACGACGAGCCGGTTGCCGGACTCACCGCCGAGCACCGATTCCTGATCACGTACGCCGAGATCCTGTGCGCGGTCGCACTGTGCGACGATGACCTGCACGTGAAGTCGATCCCGTTGTGGGAGCGCGTGATCGACGTGATCGATCGCCCGGGTGATGGTAGTGAACACCACGATCACCTTCTCGTCCTGGGAGCCACCGGCTATGGCAGGTTCTGCGTCGAGACCGGTCGGCTCGTTGCGGCCGAGCCCTGGCTGCGGCGGGCGGGGGCGCGCGCGGAGGCGCGAAGATGTTCGGCGATGGCCGGATATGCCTCGTGGACCAACGTCTGCGCCTGCGGCCGGTCCCCCACCGACCA
>NZ_LQIH01000063.1:0-591 GCF_001499835.1 Mycolicibacterium novocastrense | reverse complement strand
TCATCGGGCTCGGGCCCGTCCTGATCGAGCAAGAACAGCGTCAGATCGGCGCTGTCCTTGAGTTCCTTGGGGCCGACACCGACCGCGGTGCGCACCAGGTCGACTTCGAACTGTTCGCGGGTGGGCGCATCGACGAATCCGGGCAACCGGTCAACGGCCTTGCGGATGACGTCGACATGTTCGTCGTTGATCAGTCCATGGGCTTGCGCGACAGCCGTGGCGGGCAACGCCGGTGGCAGCGAGGGCCCGGTCACCGCCTGACGCGGCGCCAGCAGGGCAGCCTCGCTCAGGCGCCGGTTGGCCTCGCTGGTCGAGATCCGCCAGCGGACCCTCAACACCTCTTTCCACGATTTGGCACCCATCTGTTGGGCCGTGGCCTCGACCTGCAGGCGGGCCAGCAAGCGGTGGCGCATCGCGGGCAGCTGGCAGCCCAGAGCTTCGAGCTCATCAAGGGCCGCCACGAGATTCTGTCGGGTCAACAAGTCGACATCACAGGCGGCCGCCTCGTCGAAGGCGGCACGCAACGCGCTCACCGCGGCCTGCAGGTCGACTCCCGACATGCTTCGAACATACATTCGACCACCGACAAAA
>NZ_LQIH01000062.1:0-591 GCF_001499835.1 Mycolicibacterium novocastrense | reverse complement strand
TCGGGACGCGGCGGCGGTGCCGGCGCGATCCCGGTGCTGGTGTTGATCGTGACGATGGAGCCCGGGATGGTTTGACCACTCGGCGTGGTGCCCACGACCGCACCGTAAGCGGCCGCGCTGTTGACCGGCGTCGTCTTCTCGGCAACCTGGAACCCGGCATCCTTCAACCGTTGACGGGCCCGGTCGACGTTCATGCCTGTCACGTTCGGCACCTCGCTGCCGGGACCGCCCTCGACGTAGCGGGGATCGGTCGGCGGCAGACGCACCTCGCCGAGATCGGTCGCGATCGGCTTCATCGCCTCGAACCAGATGCGCGCCGGCTCGTTACCCCCGTAGAGGTCTCCGCTGTAGCACTTGCGCAGGGGGAACGAGCAGATCTCCGACGGTGAGTTGGAGTCGTCGAAGATGTACACCGCGCCCGCGAGCTGGTTGGTGAATCCCAGAAACCCCGACGACCGGTGAGACTCGGTCGTGCCGGTCTTACCGGACATCGGCAGATCCCAGCCCACTGAACCGGCGGCTCCCGCGGCCGTACCGGCGCCCTTGTCGTCCTTGCTCAGCGCGTTCGCGAGAGTGTTCGCCAACCCTTCC
>NZ_LQIH01000061.1:0-844 GCF_001499835.1 Mycolicibacterium novocastrense | reverse complement strand
TCCAACAACGACACGCTCAGCCACAACGACACCCGGTTCTTGAGCCCGGAGACCAACACGGTCAACCATGCCGGTGAGGACCAGCAGCAGGGCATCGGCAACTTCGGGTTGGAGTTCGGTGACATCACCTTCGGTGACAAGACCACCAACACCGCCACCGACGGCGGGGTGGTCAACACCGGCACCGCCGGCGATATCGATGCCACCAACGTCGAGGGCGACGGCAACGTCGTCGGCGATGACAACGAAAACGTCAACACCGGCGATATCGAGGACTCCAACGTCAACATCGGCGAGGACAACGAGATCGACGACAGCGGTGATCAGAGCGCCGGTGGGGACATCATCTCCGACAACGAGGGCCCGGTCATCAACGATGTCGACATGAGTGGAGGCAACGGTGGAGGCGCGGTCGGCGGTGACGGCGGCGGCGGTCTGATCGGTGTGGGCAACGACGGCGGCAACGCCACCGGTGGGGCCGGCGGTTCGGGTGGGGGCATCGTGATCAACGACAACGACACGACCACCACCACCGTGGGCGGTAACCAGACCACCGTCGGCGATATCGACGGCAGCGTGTCTGGGGGTATCTCGGGCGGGACGAGCATCGAGGACAACTCGGTGGACAACTCGGTGGACAATTCGGTCGACAACTCCGGGCAGGACAACTCGACTGACAACTCCGGTCAGGTCAACACCGACGTCGATGTGAGCACCACCGTCGACACCGGCCTGTTCTGAGTCCAACCACACAACGCCAGCCCAACCACACAACGCCAGTCCAACCACACAACGCCACTGGCGGGGATCAATCCACGATCCCCGCCAGTCGGCACGTCTACCG
>NZ_LQIH01000060.1:0-837 GCF_001499835.1 Mycolicibacterium novocastrense | reverse complement strand
ACATTCGACGCGCTGCTGCACAACTTCTACGGACCGACCGAGACCGTCATCAACGCGAGCCGGTACAAAGTCGAGGGCAAGCAGGGCACCCGCATCGTGCCCATCGGCAAGCCCAAGATCAACACCCAGATCCACCTGCTTGACGACGCCCTGCGGCCGGTTCCCGTCGGGGTGATCGGCGAGATCTACATCGGCGGAACACATGTCGCGCACGGCTATCATGACCGCCCCAGGCTGACGGCGGAGCGGTTCGTCGCCGATCCGTTCAATCCCGGCGGTCGGCTCTACCGATCGGGTGACCTGGCCCGTCGCAACGCCGACGGCGACATCGAGTTCGTCGGTCGCGCCGACGAGCAGGTCAAGATCCGCGGATTCCGCATCGAACTCGGCGAAGTGGCGGCGGCGATCTCCGTCGACCCGAGCGTCGGGCAGGCGGTCGTGGTGGTGAGCGATCTGCCCGGTGTCGGCAAGAGCCTCGTCGGCTACGTCACGCCGGCCGAGGACATCGAATCGGTGGATGTCGAGCGGATCCGCAACCGGGTCGCCGCCGCCCTGCCGGAGTACATGACCCCGGCGGCCTACGTCGTGATCGACGAGATCCCGATCACCGCGCACGGCAAGATCGACCGGGCGGCGCTGCCCGAACCCGACATCGATTCCGGCGCGGCGTTCCGCGAGCCGGCCGACGGCACCGAACGCCGGATCGCCGACCTGTTCGCCGAACTTCTGGAACGCGACCGCATCGGTGCCGACGACTCGTTCTTCGACCTCGGCGGCCATTCGCTACTGGCCACCAAACTGGTTGCCGGAGTGCGCAGTGCGTTCAACGTCGACATC
>NZ_LQIH01000059.1:0-1347 GCF_001499835.1 Mycolicibacterium novocastrense | reverse complement strand
TGAACCGCCCTGGTTCTGCCGGAGGCTCGATCTATTGGATTGCGACCAGGGGCTGGTCGCTCCGTTGGGCATCGTAGAACGTGGCCTCGAACTCGGTCGGAGGGACGTCGTCGAGGTAGCTGTGTAGGCGGGCGGTGTTGTGCCAGTACACCCAGCTCAGCGTGGCCAGCTCGATGTCCTCGACGGTCTTCCACGGCCCACTGCGGGCGGGTCCGTAGATCAGCTCGGCCTTGTAGTAGCCATTGACCGTTTCGGCCAGGGCGTTGTCGAAGCTGTCACCGACGGATCCGATCGAGGGCAGCGCGCCGATCTCGGCGAGGCGTTCACCGTAGCGGATGGACGTGAACTGCGATCCGGCATCGGAGTGACATGTCAGGCCGGGCAATGTGTTTCCGCGTGACCAGCGGGCCATCTCCAGTGCGTCGAGCACCATCGTGGTGCGCATGTTCGACGCCACCCGCCATCCCACGATCGTTCGGGAGAACGCATCGACGATGAAACAGACATAGGCCACTCCGGCCCAGGTCGGCACATAGGTCAGATCCGTCACCCACAATTGGTTGGGCGCTGATGCGCTGAAACGGCGGTTGACCAGATCGGGATGCCGTGGCGCGCCCAAGTCGGGCTTGGTGGTCTTGACTGCTTTGCCGCGCCGCACGCCCTCGATGCCCAGACTGCGCATCAGGCGCCCGACCTGGTCACGGCCCACATCGTGACCGGCCCGACGGGCGGCTTTCCACAGCTTGAGGACACCGTAGACGCGGTAATTGTCTTCCCAGATCTGGCGCAGCGCCGGCCCCAGCTCGGCGTCGCGGATCGCCCGCGTCGAGGGCGCTCGGGTCTTGGTGTCGTAGTAGGTACTCGGGGCCACCGACACCCCTGCGCTGCGCAGGACGGTGCAGATGGGCTCGACCCCGAACTCGTCGCGGTTAGCGTCGATGAAGGCGACTATTTCTTGTGTTGGCGGTCGAGCTCCGCCCCGAAGAAACTAGCCGCTCGTTTCAGGATTTCGTTGGCGCGCTTAAGTTCTCGGTTCTCCTGCTCGAGCTCTTTGAGCCGATGGGATTCAGCGGTCGTGACCCCGGGCGCCACGCCCTCATCGATGTCGGCCTGCCGCACCCAGGTGCGGACCGACTCCACGCCGTAGCCGAGCTGGTTGGCCACCCGCTGCACCGTGCCCTGGGTGGTGCCCAGCTCGGTGCGTAAAGCGCGGACCATTCGGACCGCGGCGGCCTTCTCCTCAGGGCTGTAACGGCGCGTCGTGGGCTTCCCGGCAGACTGTTCCTTCGGCATACCTGCATCCTCGTTTCCAAGGTCAGGAGCCTCCAACATTTCCAGGGCGATTCA
>NZ_LQIH01000058.1:0-1430 GCF_001499835.1 Mycolicibacterium novocastrense | reverse complement strand
TTGTTGCGCGAGTTGGGTGCTGCGGATTTGTCGGGGGCGGGGGCCGCGTTTGGTGCGGTGACCCAGGTGGGCCCGATCGTGACGGTGTTGATCGTGGCCGGTGCGGGCGCGACGGCGATGTGTGCCGATCTGGGGTCGCGCACGATCCGCGAGGAGATCGATGCGATGGAGGTGTTGGGCATCAACCCGGTGCAGCGGTTGGTGACCCCGCGCATGTTGGCCTCGGGTCTGGTGGCGTTGTTGCTCAACAGTTTGGTGGTGATCATCGGGATTTTGGGGGGTTACACGTTTTCGGTGTTCATCCAGGATGTGAATCCGGGTGCGTTCGCTGCGGGGATCACGTTGTTGACCGGGGTGCCTGAGGTGATCATTTCGTGTGTGAAGGCGGCGTTGTTCGGGTTGATCGCGGGGTTGGTGGCGTGTTTTCGCGGGTTGACGATCACCGGTGGTGGAGCCAAGGCGGTCGGTAACGCGGTCAACGAGACGGTGGTGTATGCGTTCATGGCGTTGTTCGTGATCAACGTGGTCGTCACCGCCATCGGTATCCGAATGACCACGGGCTAACGGCATATCATGGGCACCGCAACGATTTTGCGCACGACGTATCCGCGCTTGAGCCGTGAGGCCCAGCGGCCGGTCGACTTTCTCGGCCGCATCGGCGATCACATGTTGTTTTATCTGCGGGCGCTGGCAGGGGTCCCGCATGCGGCAGTGCATTTCCGCAAGGAGATCGTGCGGTTGATCGCTGAGATCTCCATGGGCGCGGGCACGTTGGCGATGATCGGTGGCACGGTCGCGATCGTGGGCTTTTTGACGTTGGCTGCCGGTGGCACGCTGGCGGTGCAGGGGTATTCGTCGTTGGGCGATATCGGTATCGAGGCGCTGACGGGGTTTTTGGCGGCGTTCATCAACGTACGTATCGCCGCACCGGTGGTGGCCGGGATCGGGCTGGCGGCCACGTTCGGGGCCGGGGTGACCGCGCAGTTGGGCGCGATGCGCATCAACGAGGAGATCGACGCACTCGAGTCGATGGCGATCCGGCCGATCGAGTATCTGGTGTCGACCCGGCTGATCGCGGGGATGGTGGCGATCACCCCGCTGTACTCGATTGCGGTGATTTTGAGCTTTGTGGCCAGCCAGTTCACCACGGTGGTGTTGTTCGGTCAGTCCGGCGGGCTGTACGACCACTATTTCGACACGTTTTTGAATCCGATCGATTTGTTGTGGTCGTTTCTTCAGGCGGTGCTGATGGCGATCACGATCTTGTTGATTCACACCTACTTCGGCTACTTTGCCTCCGGCGGTCCTTCGGGTGTGGGGGTCGCGGTCGGTAACGCGGTGCGCACCTCGCTGGTGGTCGTCGTGTCGGTCACCTTGCTGGTGTCACTGTCCATCTACGGTTCCAACGGCAACTTCAACCTGTCGGGATA